>NZ_CP155567.1:1357500-1540000 GCF_039696035.1 Microbulbifer sp. SAOS-129_SWC | reverse complement strand
AACCGGATGGCGGCGCAAATGGTCGAATATCGCCCGTCACATTATTCAGTATTGACCAGTGGATCGAAATCTCAACAGGTCGGACTCTACGCCAAATGACCGAATCGCTATGGAAAGCGCTCGGCCGCCTTCGTTCTGGTTATAGTTCAAATACTCGCGTCAGCTCGCCGCACGCGGCTCTGACAGTTCAAATTCGCTGTGCAGGGCCCGCACAGCGAGTTCCAGGTAGCGCTCGTCAATGATCACCGAGATCTTGATCTCAGACGTGGTAATCATCTGGATGTTGATATTATCTTCACCCAGGGCGTTGAACATACGGCTGGCCACATTGGCGTGAGAGCGCATGCCAACACCGACGATGGATACCTTGGCAATCTTGTCATCCGCCACCACTTCCCGGGCACCCAGCTCGCCCGCCACCCGCTCAAGCACGGCGCGGGCCTTGGACAGGTCGTTGCGGTGCACGGTGAAAGTGAAGTCAGTGGTGCCGTCGATCGAGCTGATGTTCTGCACGATCACATCGACTTCAATATTTTCTGCGCCAATTGGCGCCAGTATACGGCAGGCTACTCCGGGAGTATCCGGCACCCCGCGAATCGTCAGTTTGGCCTCATCGCGGTTAAAAGCTATTCCGGAAACAACAGGTTGTTCCATCTCCTTGTCATCCTCATCCAAACTGATCAGTGTGCCGCCGCCCTCTTCAAACGTAGAGAGGACACGCAGGGGCACCTTGTATTTGCCGGCGAATTCCACCGCGCGGATCTGCAATACCTTGGATCCGAGGCTGGCCATTTCCAGCATCTCTTCGAAAGTGATGCGATCGAGGCGACGCGCGCTGTCGACTACGCGCGGGTCGGTGGTATACACACCGTCAACGTCGGTATAGATCTGGCACTCGGTGGCCTGTAGCGCCGCAGCCAGCGCAACACCGGTGGTATCGGATCCACCGCGGCCAAGGGTGGTGATATTGCCGTCGTCATCCACTCCCTGGAAGCCCGCCACCACGACGACGCGGCCGGCATCCAGGTCGCGGCGCATACGCTCGACGTCAATACGCTGGATGCGCGCCTTGGTATGCGCGTTGTCGGTAAGAATCTTGACCTGCCCCCCGGTATAGGAACAAGCGTCATAGCCGCGCTTTTTCAGCGCCATGCTGAGCAGCGCAATAGTGACCTGCTCACCGGTAGACACCAGCACATCCATTTCACGCGGGTCCGGATGTTCCTGAATCTGGTGGGCGAGATCGACCAGGCGGTTAGTCTCACCACTCATGGCGGACAGCACCACGACCATCTCGTGCCCCTGGGCGCGGAATGACGCCACCTTGTCGGCCACAGCTTCAATGCGCTCGATCGAGCCCACTGAGGTGCCGCCGTATTTCTGCACGAACAAACTCATCGCTTTCAGTGTTTCCTTACTACTCGCCCGCCACATGGTTGGCGGGCTCGCCTAGTCTCACGCGTCTTGTACCAGTTCGCGCAAGTCGCGCACTAAATCACCAAACATCGGCGAAATCAACTTGGCTCCGGTCAATTCCGGCCATCTTGACCGAAATAAACCAGTACCAAGTGGCCGTTAAGATCCCGTAGAGCGAAAACGGGGATCTTGCGGCCGCAAAATACCAGATTCAACTCAGCTGGCCGCCACTTGCTGCTCTATCCAACCTGGCACTTCCTTCAACAATTCCGGCAGTGCCGCGATATCGGTGCCGCCGCCCTGGGCCATATCCGGTCGCCCACCGCCCTTGCCGCCGAGCCTGCCGGCGGCAAAGCGCATCAGATCGCCGGCGGCCACGCGCTTGGTCAGGTCCTTGGTGACGGCCGCCACCAGGGCGACCTTGTCGTCGCCCGGCGCCGCCAGCAATACCACGCCGCTACCCAGCTTGTTCTTCATCTGGTCGGCGAGATCGCGCAGCGATTTGGGATCGGCGCCGTCGATAGACGCCGCCAGCAACTTGAAGCCGGCCACTTCCACCGCCTGGCTGGACAGGTCGCCGCCGGCGCCACTGGCCAGTTTGGTCTTCAGCTGCGCCAGCTCCTTTTCCAGCTTGCGGTTGTTGGCCAGCAGCTGCTCCACCTTGTCGGCGAGCGTGTCCGGGCGCGTCTTGAGCAGCGCGGCGGTGTGCTCGAGGCGCTGCTGCGCCTGATCAAACAGGGCCAGGGCGTGGGCGCCGGTCACCGCCTCAATGCGGCGCTGCCCGGAGGCGATGCCGCTCTCGCTGACGATGCGCAACAGGCCGATATCGCCGGTGCGCTGCACATGGGTTCCGCCACAGAGCTCCACCGAGAAGGCGCTGCCGTCATTGATTTCCCCCATGGACAGTACACGCACGCTGTCGCCGTACTTCTCGCCAAACAGGGCCATGGCGCCCTTCTGCTTGGCGCTTTCGATATCAGTTTCCTCGGTGTGCACCGGGCTGTTGGCGCGGATCTGTGCGTTGACCAGCGACTCGATCGCGTGCAGCTGCTTGGCGGTGACCGCCTCGGGATGGGAGAAGTCGAAGCGCAGCCGCTCGGAATCCACCAGCGAGCCCTTCTGGGTCACATGTTCGCCCAGCACCTTGCGCAGCGCGGCGTGCAGCAGGTGGGTGGCGGAATGGTTCAATGCGGTGGCCTGGCGCACTTCGGCACTGACTCTGGCCTCCAGCTTGTCACCGACAGCGATACCGCCCGCCAACACCTTACCCAGGTGCAGATGGTGGGCGCCCTGCTTGCTGCAGTCGCGCACTTCGAAGCGGTTGTCGCCGGCACTCAAGTAGCCGCTGTCGCCCACCTGGCCACCGGATTCCGCATAGAAGGGGGTGCGCTCGAGCACAATCGCGCCCTCTTCGCCCTCGGCCAGCCGTTCAACCTGCTCGCCATCCTTGACGATGGCCACCACAGTGCCCGCCGCTTCGGTGGTGTCGTAACCGACAAACTCGGTAGCGCCGTCCAGATTCAGGGCCTCGGTGTAGTCCTGCTTGAACTTGCCGGCGGCACGCGCGCGTTCGCGCTGGGCTTCCATGGCCGCCTCGTAGCCGGCCATATCCAGGTTCAGGCCGCGTTCGCGGGCGATATCCTGGGTCAGGTCTACCGGGAAACCGTAGGTGTCGTACAGCGCGAATACCAGTTCACCGGGAATCTCGTTGCCCTCGAGGGAGGCGAGCCCCTCCTCCAGCAGCGCCATACCCTTATCGAGGGTCTTGGCGAATTGCTCTTCTTCCTTGCGCAGGGCATTTTCGATCTGCTCGCGTTTGTCGCGCAGCTCCGGGTAGGCGTCGCCCATCTGCTCGGCCAGCGCCGCCACCAGTTTGTAGAAGAAGATCTGCTCGTGGCCCAGTTTGTGCCCGTGGCGCACGGCGCGGCGGATGATGCGGCGCAGTACATAGCCGCGCCCCTCATTGGACGGCAGCACACCGTCGGCAATCAGGAAGGCGCAGGAGCGGATATGGTCGGCGATCACGCGCAGGGACTTCTCTTCCAGATCGCTGCAGCCGACGATGTCGCCAGCAGCCTTGAGCAGCGCCTGGAACAGGTCGATCTCGTAGTTCGAATGAACGTTCTGCATCACCGCGGCGATGCGCTCGAGGCCCATGCCGGTATCCACGGACGGTTTCGGCAGCGGGTGCAGCTCGCCGTCGGCAGTGCGCTCGTACTGCATGAACACTAGGTTCCAGATCTCGATATAGCGGTCGAGGTCATCGTTGTCGGAACCGGGCGGGCCACCGGGCACGTCTGCACCGTGGTCGTAGAAGATCTCGGAACTGGGGCCACAGGGGCCGGTGTCGCCCATCTGCCAGAAGTTGTCCTCGTCCAGGCGCGAGAAGCGCTCCGCCGACACGCCCATTTCCTTCAGCCAGATATCCGCAGCCTCGTCATCACTGATATGCACGGTGACCCACAGGCGCTCTTCCGGCAGCCCCAGCACCTTGGTCAGGAACTCCCACGCAAAGCGGATGGCGTCGCGCTTGAAGTAATCGCCGAAACTGAAGTTGCCCAGCATTTCGAAGAAGGTGTGGTGGCGGGCGGTGTAGCCGACATTTTCCAGGTCGTTGTGCTTGCCGCCGGCGCGCACGCAGCGCTGGGAGCTGGTGGCGCGGTTGTAGGGGCGCTGCTCCTGGCCGAGGAAGGTGTCCTTGAACTGCACCATACCGGCATTGGTGAACATCAGCGTCGGGTCGTTACCGGGCACCAGCGAACTGGAGGGCACAATGGTGTGGCCCTGTTCGGCAAAGTAATTCAGGAAAGCGTCGCGAATCTCTGCACTCTTCATCCAGCGTAATTCCACTTCGTTAATCAATATTCGTTTTACAGGCGGCCAATAACGGCTTGCCAGCTAGTCAGCCAGCCCCTGCTCGCGCATCTCGCGCTGTGCCAGCAGGTGTATATGCAGGTGAAAGACCGTCTGCCCCGCCGCGCGGCCATTGTTAACCACCAGGCGGAAGCCCTCCAGCCCCTGCCGGCGCGCTACTTCTGCGGCTACCCACATCAGGTGGCCGAGCAGCGGTTTATCGGCGACTTCGGTATCGGACAGATTGACCAGCGGCTTGTGCGGAATAATCAGCAGGTGGGTAGGCGCCTGCGGCGAGCGGTCGCGGATGACGATGCACTGGTCGTCCTCGTAGAGGCGCGGCACCTCGATATCACCGGCGACGATCCTGCTGAAGACGCTGGGCTCGGAAGTCACTTCTCCAGCTTTTCCTCGGCCGTGAGTGGGCGCGCCTCGGATTCCAGCATCACCGGGATGCCGTCGCGCACCGGGTAAGCCAGGCCGCTGGCCTTGCACACCAGCTCCTGAGTATCTTCGTGATACTCGAGGGGTGCCTTGCTCACCGGGCACACCAACAGACTCAGCAACTTCTTATCCATGGACTCCATGCTCCACCCAATCTACCGCGGGTCAAAAATGACCGCGTATAGTACAACGGTTGACGGGGTATTTCACGGCCCTTCGCGTCGCGAGCTTCAGCTGGAGGCCGCTGCCTGCGGCGCCGGCAGCTGTGCCTTCAGGTACTGCAGCAGCAACTCCCGCGCCACCGGCCCCTCCTCCACTTCATTAAACAGCTCGTGGTAGGCACCGGCAAAACTGTGCAGACGCTTGCAATCGCTCCCGAGCAAGTCGAACCAGGTACGGGTAGTGCGCGGATCCACGGCCAGATCGCCGTCCGGCAGCAGCACCAGGCAGGGCAAGGTAATTTGCGCGAGACGCGGCTGCAGGAACTCGCGCTCGCGCAGGAAGGCACAGAACCACTGGACCGTGACCCGGTTGTGAACCAGGGGATCGGCGCGGTAATCGGCCACCACCGTCTCATCCCGGCTCAACCAGCGCGGATTGATCCGGTTCGGCAGCGACAGGCGCGGCGCCAGCCGCACCAGCCGCTGCACCAGCCAGCGCTCCAGCGCGCCGGGCTCGGCGCCGCCGCGAAAGCCCGGCGCCGAGAGAACCAGTCCGTCCATACCGCCGAAGCGGATGGCGCAGCCACACGCGATCACACCGCCGAGGCTGTGCCCCAGCAGGTGCAGCGGGCGCCCGCCACCGGCACGCGGTTCGCTGTCCATCTCCTGCCGCACTACGCGCAGGAAGTGGTACAGATCTTCGCTGTAATGGGCAAAGTCTTCGATATGCCCGCGCCGCCCTTCGGACTCGCCGTGCCCGAAGTGATCCAGGGCGTAGACGCTGAAACCGGCACCGTTCAGAGTGCGCGCCAGCGCCCGATAACGGCCACTGTGCTCACCGAGCCCATGCGAGATGACAACCGCGCCCAGCGCCCCTTCAACCCACCAGCGCCGATAGTGCAGGCGGTGACCACGCGAAACAAATTCCATGACTCTCTCCCCATCTTGTGTTTATCGTTATTATCCGTGCCAATTGTTGTCATTTGACGGCAGTGCGGTGGCCGCACTAGTCAGCCTCCAGGGATGGCTCATAATCACCGAGCATCGCCAGGTGGTTCAATCGCGCCCGCTTTAGCAGCGCGTCCTGAGCCGCGGGCCCATTGGCAGCGTCGCCCCCCCAGGCTTTCAACGCCGGCTCCTGCAGCGCACGACCATAGGAAAAGCTGAGCTGCCAGGGCGACTGCCACAGCTGGTTGAGGGCGTTCAGGTTGACCGTGGCCTCCTCTGGACCCTGGCCGCCGGACAGGAAATTGATACTCGGCACCGCCGCCGGCACCGCGCGGCGCAGGCTGCGCAGCGTGTACTCGGCCACCTGCTCCGGGGGCGCTTTGGCACACTCCTTACCCGGCGTGACCATGCTGGGCTTGAGGATCATCAGTTCGAGCACCACGCCGTGCCGGTGCAGCGCGTGAAAGACCTCGTGCCAAACCACCTCGTTGACTTCGGCCGCCTGCTCGATGCTGTGCTCGCCGTCGATCAGCACTTCCGGTTCGACGATCGGCACTACGCCCTGCGCCTGGCATACCGCCGCATAGCGGGCGAGCATTTCGGCATTGGCGGTAAGCCCCAGCCGGGAGGGGTTGGACGGGCCTATGGGGTAGACCTCGCGCCATTTGGCGAAGCGCGCCCCCTGCTGCTTGTAGCCATCGAGTCGCTCGGCGAGACCGTCGAGGCCATAGGTAATCATGTCGCCCGGAGCCCCGGGCAGCGGGCCCTTGCCCTTGTCCACCTTGATACCGGGCACAATCTTCTGCGCTGCCGCCACTTGCGGCAGCGGAATGCCCGCATCGTCGGCCTGGGACAACGTCTCCTCGAACAGGATGACACCGCACACATAGTCGCCGAGCCCCTCGGCCGACAGCAGCCGCGAACGGTAAAAGCGGCGATTCTCCTCGCTGGACTCGACGCCGATCGCATCAAAGCGCTTGGCGATGGTGCCGCTGCTCTCGTCCGCAGCCAGGATACCGCGGCGACCATCGACCATCTCGGCGATGGTCGCCTGCATCTCATCAATGACGCTCATGGATTCACCTCCAATCAAAACCTGACTCGAGGATAGGCCGCTGGGATCAGAATGCGCGGCAGGCGGCGACGGCTTTTTGCCAACCCTGCAGCAACTGGTCGCGCCGTGCCTCCGCCATCTGCGGTACAAAGTCGCGCTCCAGTTCCCGCAAGCAGCCGGGCAGCGCATCCGCGCTCCACAGGCCGGCGCCGATCCCCGCCAGCAGTGCCGCGCCCACGGCAGTGGACTCGATCTGGCGCGGGCGCTCTACCCGCACCCGCGAAATATCCGCCTGGAACTGCATCAGGAAATTGTTGGCGCTGGCCCCGCCGTCGGCACGGATATGGCTGATGCCCACACCGAGGGCCTCGCCCATAAGCTGCGCCAGTTCTTCGCTCTGGTAGGCGATGGACTCCAGCGTCGCGCGCACCAGTTCCGCCTTGCCGGCGCCGCGGGTGAGGCCGCAAATGGTACCGCGCGCATGGGGATCCCAGTGCGGTGCGCCGAGGCCGCTGAACGCCGGCACCAGGTAGACGCCGCGGGTATCCGGGATGCGATGGGCGATGGTCTCGGTGTCGGCCGCCTCGCGGATCACGCCCAGCTCGTCGCGCAGCCACTGCACCGCCGAGCCGGCATGGAACACCGCGCCTTCCAGTGCATACAGGGGACCGCCGTCGGGCCCGCAGGCGATGGTGGTCAGCAGTCCCGGCGGAGCCACCGGGCGCTCTTCGCCGGCGCAGGCGAGCATAAAGCAGCCGGTACCGTAGGTATTCTTGACGCTGCCGGGGCGGGTACACCCCTGGCCGAACAGCGCCGCCTGCTGATCGCCGGCCACGCCGCAAATATCGACCGTCGCGCCGAGGAAGGCCTCCGCATCGGTGGTGGTGAAACGCCCGGCAGAGGGGCGGATTTGTGGCAGCACAGCTTCCGGGCACCCGAACAGCGCCAGCAGGTCCGGATCCCAACAACGCTGCTCGAGGTTGTACAGCAGGGTACGACTGGCGTTGCTGTGGTCGGTCAGGTGCGCGCGGCCGCCGCTCATCTTCCAGATCAGCCAGCTGTCGATGGTGCCGAAACACAGTTCGCCGGCGCGGGCCCGCGCCAGCAGTTCGGGCTGCTCGCGAAACAGCCACTGCAGCTTGCTGGCGGAGAAATAGGGATCCAGCACCAGTCCGGTTTTCTGCCGCAGCCACCCGGCTTTGCCGGCCCGCTGCAGCTCCGCACAAATCTCCGCCGAGCGCCGACACTGCCATACGATCGCCGGACACACCGGCTCACCGGTGCGCCGATCCCACAGCACGGTGGTCTCGCGCTGATTGGTGATGCCGATGGCGGTCAGTTCCGCCGCACCGATGCCGGCGCGCTCCAGCGCCGCCGCGCACACGCGCAGGGTCACCTCCCAGATTTCGCTGGCGTTGTGCTCCACCCAGCCGGGACGGGGGTAGTACTGGGGAAATTCGGAATAGCTGCGGCCGCGCAGGGCGCCGCTGCTATCGAAGACAAAGGCGGTGGTGCCGGTGGTGCCCTGGTCGATGGATAGGATCATTGGGGGCTCTCGCGCTTATTATTCTCGATCTCATCAGCTTGCAGTCAGAATATAAGTCGGATTCCGCCACGTCCAGCAGATGGCGCAGGCAGCGAAGCTCCGCCGGCGGCAGGGCCCGCAGCGGCTTCAGTGAGTGGTGCCGGCAACGGCCTCGATCTCGCGCATGTCCCTGCCGGCGGCCAGCAGCTCGTCGCAGATGCCCGCCAGCCCGGCGGTCAGGCTCGCCAGCGACATGCTCGGGCTGCCCGGGTGACGCGCGGCCTGCTCCGGCAGGTAGGGAATGTGCACGAAGCCCACGCGCGGGCGCTGCGGCAGCGCTTCGGCCAGGTGGCTGGCACCGTAGAAGAGGTGATTGCACACGAAAGTGCCCGCGGTATAAGACAATTCGGCGGGAATGCCGCGGTCGCGCAGGCCGGCCGCGAGACGCTTGAGGGGCAGGCGGCTGAAATAGGCCGCCGGCCCGCCCGGCACTACCGGCGTATCAATGGGCTGGCGATCGGCGTTGTCGGGAATCCGCGCCTCGTTGAGATTGATCGCCACCTTTTCCAGGCTGATGGCACTGCGCCCACCGGCCTGGCCGATCGCCAGGATCACGTCCGGCGCCAGCGCCCTGACCTTGTGCCCCAGCTGCTCCAGGCACAGATCGAACACGCAGGGCAGCTCCAGCGTCTCTACCGCATCGCGGTAACCATGCAGAGTCTTCACCGCCTCCCAGGACGGATTGATGGCTTCACCACCAAAGGGCTCGAAACCTGTCAGCAGTATTTTCACAGGAACCACCACAAGAGAAGGATATTTGCCAGCAGCACCAGCAACGCGGTGGGCACCTGGGCCTTGATCACCGCATTCCGGTCGCGCAGGTCGAGTAACGCCGCCGGCACGATATTGAAGTTGGCGGCCATCGGGGTCAACAGGGTACCGCAGTATCCGCAGAACATGCCGATCGCGGCCATTACCGCGATATTGCTGTGGTATTCCTCAACCAGGAAAGGAAGGCCGATTCCCGCGGTAATCACCGGGAAAGCGGCAAAGGCGTTGCCCATGATCACGGTGAACAGTGCCATACCCACGGCGAAGGCCACGATCGCCCAGATACGCTGCCCTTCAGGCAGTATCTGCCCGACGATATCCGCCACTGCATCGCCGACCCCGGCCTGGGCAAACAGGATGCCCAGGGTCGCCAGCATCTGCGGCAGCAGCATGGCCCAGCCGATGGTGTCCATCAGCCGCGCGCTCTCGCGCAGCCCCTGCGCCGGGGCTTCGCGGGTAAAACGACAGGCAAGAATAAAGGCCAGTACACAGGCGATGCCGAGACTCACCAGGGTGGCCTTGGCGGGAGCCACCAGCGTGATTCCGTGACGCGCCAGAAAGGGAAAACCCAGCGCACCCACCATGGTGAAGCCGGGGATCGCCAGGGACGGCCAGAACAGCTTGACCCCGAGCCGCTCGGCACCGGCGCGGGCGCGCTGCTGATCCGGCTTGGCGGCGGGCTTGGCCACCACCAGATTGAAACCGCCGAGCAGGCACATGGCGAGTACCAGCGCCCCGCTTACAGCGGACGGCAGCCAGTCGCCGGCCAGGAACAGAAGGCCAAACAATCCCCAGAACAGCGCCGACGGCCAGCGCCCGGGGCGGGTTCGATCGACTGCCGTGAGCACCGCGTTAGCCAGTAACAGCAAACCGGCGATGGCATAGAACAGCTCTAACTTCACCACGATTACTGCCCCTCCGGCGCGGCGATCGAGTCACTCTCGGCCGCGCTCGAGGCGCCGCGCGCACGGGCCAGCTGGCGATCCAGCCGCACTACACGGATACCGTGGATCAGTAGTGCGCAGAGCGCGGTGGGGATACCCCAGAGCGCGATATGCATCGGCTCCACCTGGTAGCCCTGCTCGGAGAGGAAGGTATACATCAGCATGACCGCGCCGAAGGCGACAAAGATATCCTCGCCGAAGAAGAGGCCCACATTGTCGGTGGCTGCGGACATGGCGCGCAGCTTCTGGCGCTCCTCATCAGTGAGCGGCCCCAGGGACTTTTCCGCGGCACCCTCCGCCATCGGTGCGAGCAGTGGCCGCACCATCTGCGGGTGTCCGCCCAGGCCGGTCAGGCCCAGTGCAGCGCTGATTTCGCGCATAAACAGGTACAGCGCCAGCAGGCGCCCGGCGGAGATACTCTTGAAGCGGGAGATCCAGTTCGCCGCCTGCTCGCGCAGGCCGTTGCGTTCCAGCAACCCAACCACCGCCAGCGGCAGCACCAGAATCAGGGAGAGTGTACGGGTGTGGACGAAGCCCTCGCCCAGGTCCTTGAGTATCTCGGTGATGGGCAGGGCGGCCGCCAGCCCGGTCGCGATACCCGCCAGGGTCACCACCAGCAGCGGATTGAAGCGCAAGGCAAAACCGACGATGACGACCAGGACCCCGATCAGGGGCCAGTAGGAGACTGCGTCCATAAGAGGAACCCTATCTGCTATTCACATGATTCCGGGCAAGCCGCATCCGTTTCGAACTCGGATTCAATCACTCTGACAGCCGGGATGTCCGGTATTCATTAGGCTGATTATTGCGCCATTATGGAGCAGTTGAACGGGAACGGCTAATCGAAAGCTGTCTGTGAACGGAGGTTCAGTCTCTGGCGGGCGGGACCGGTGGCGGTAGAGATCCGCTCAGTATGCGGCTTCCAGGGCCCAGCTGATGGCATCGGCGGGGAAACCACGATAGGCGAGGTGACGCTGCCGCCGGGCGCGCTCTTTGAGCTGCTGTTCACGCGACAGCGCGGCATTGATGGGTGTACGGAACTTGCGCTGCAGCTGTTCAGCGGCCAGCGCAAACCAGTCGGCCTCGGCCTGCTCCAGCGCACTTTCAATCAGCTGGTTGCCGATACCGCGCTGCTGCAGGTCGCGGCGGATACGCAGCGGCCCCTGGCCACGCTGCACCCGCGAGCGGGCAAACACCTCGGCGAAACGCCGGTCGGACTGGTAATTGAGCTCGGCGAGGCGCGCGAACAGCGCCTCGAAGTCGGCATCGGGGAACTTGCCCGCGAGCTTGTCCCGCAGTTCCCGGCGGGAGTGCTCGCGACGGGTGAGTAGCTCAAGCGCTGCACCGAACAGCGCCTGAGCCTGGTCTGGGGTTTTGAAAGACACGAATCCTTCCGTTATTGATGCTCCCGGCAATTACTCTTCGGGGGCCTCTACGGCTTCTACGGTCTCTTCCGGCTTGGCCGCCGGCACCAGATCGCCGAGCAACTGCGCGCGCAGAGCGCCCTCAATCTCGTCGCGGATATCCTGGTTTTCCTTCAGGAACTTGCCCGCATTGGCCTTGCCCTGACCGATCTTGTCGCCCTTGTAGCTGTACCAGGCACCGGCCTTGTCTACCAGGCCCAGCTTCACGCCGTAGTCGATGATCTCACCGATCAGGTTGATGCCCTGGCCATACATGATCTGGAATTCGGTCTGCTTGAACGGCGGCGCCACCTTGTTCTTGACCACTTTCACGCGGGTCTCGTTGCCCACCACTTCGTCGCCCTCTTTCACAGCGCCGATGCGGCGGATATCCAGGCGCACGGAGGAGTAGAACTTGAGCGCATTACCGCCGGTGGTGGTTTCCGGTGAGCCGAACATCACACCGATCTTCATGCGAATCTGGTTAATAAATACACACAGGGTGTTGGTGTTCTTGATGTTGCCGGTCAGTTTGCGCAGCGCCTGGGACATCAGGCGCGCCTGCAGGCCCACGTGGGAATCGCCCATCTCGCCCTCGATCTCGGCGCGCGGGGTCAGGGCCGCCACCGAGTCGACAACCAGCACGTCCACCGCGCCGGAGCGCACCAGCATATCGGCCACTTCCAGCGCCTGCTCACCGGTATCCGGCTGGGACACGATCAGCTCGTCCACGTTCACGCCCAGCTTCTCGGCGTAGATCGGATCCAGCGCGTGCTCGGCATCGACGAAGGCACAGGTGCCGCCCTTGCGCTGGGCCTCGGCAATGACCTGCAGGGTCAGCGTGGTTTTACCGGAGGATTCCGGGCCGTAGATCTCGACGATGCGGCCACGCGGCAGACCACCGATACCCAGGGCCACGTCCAGACCCAGGGAGCCGGTAGAAATGGCGGGGATGCGCTCGCGCTCCTTGTCCCCCATGCGCATTACCGTACCCTTGCCGAACTGGCGCTCAATCTGAGACAGCGCCGCCTGCAGTGCCTTGTCTTTGTTGGAATCCATGACCATTCCCGTGTATTTGAACATTGTTGATTGGGGGCAAGCTTATCGAAGGATTACTGTATAAGCAACCAGTGATTTGAACCTGGAACCTGAAGCTGAACGCCTGCCGGCGAAACCCGCAGGAGCCGGCCCTGCTGGCGAATCGGGGGAGCTGATTGCCGGCAAGGCAGGCTCCTGCAATTTCGGCTCAGGGCGCGGGGTGCGCTCGCACCAGTGCCAGCATGCCCCGCAGTGCCTCGGCTACCGTCTGCGCCTGCACCGCGGCGCGGTCGCCCTTGAAATGAAAGCAGCGCGCGTCTATCTCCACCGGCTCCTGTCCCACCGAATGGGCCCAGGCGATCCAAACGGTGCCCACCGGCTTCTCCTCGCTACCACCGTCCGGACCGGCGATACCGCTGACGGCGACGGCCAACTGCGCATCCATCAACCCCAGTACACTGCTGGCCATCTGCCGCACCACCGGCTCGCTGACCGCACCGAAGGTTTCCAGGTCACCCTCCTCCACGGTCAGCAGATCGCGCTTGATACGGTTGGCGTAGCTGACCACTGCCCCTTCGAACCAGTTCGACGCGCCAGCCACCGAGGTAATCGCCGTCGCAATGCCACCCCCGGTACAGGACTCGGCCGCGGTCACATGCCACTCGCGCTTGCTCAGTTCCTCGCCCAGCGACTCAGCCAACTGGTGGATGTCGGTGTCCAGTGTCATGGAGGTGTTCCAAATTGCCCAAAGGTACAAGAATACCGTCTCACCGCTTCGTCAATCAAAGCTCGCGTGAGGAACCGCACGAGCAGCGAGATCGACCCACTACCACACTTGCGGTCACACATTGGAGAGATCAGACCCGGACGTCGGGTACAGGGATTTTCAATCTGGTTGATAGCCGGACACTAAATAGTACTCCGCTACCAGTAAAGCCTGATACGCAGCGGCGCTGTATCGTCAGACAGACCGCACATCTCCTCATAGGGCGTCTGCTGTTCCAGCCAGACTTCCTCTAAAGGCTGCGCCAGAAAATAATCGCGGATCTCTTCCAGGCAGTGAAACTTACGCGGCCTGGAACGGCGATCGGCGAGCAGGTGGACCCCGTTTTCATCAATCGTCTCAACAAGATAGATATGGCCTTCCAGGGAGAGTATCTGCAGGTTCATGTTCCCTCCTTCGGCGTTGGCGACACACGCCGGTGCGATACCACAATTCCAGCATAAGGTGGCAACGGAGAAACAGGAAACCGGCCCTCGCGCGGAAACCTGCGAAGTGCGAGCGTGTCACGGCCAACATCCACGTGTTCTATCCATACGGACACAAAGCGCGGCGCTGCTGGCGTCCATATGCTATTTCTTATAGTGTCAGAACAACTAGCATAAACAGGAGGGGCGCATGTCCATCGATGTCGTCGATGCGGAAGTTTCGCCAACCGGGCCATTCGATATCCTGTCCAAATACGAAATCCACAAGCTCACGGACGATAGCCGCGGCCCTCAATACCAGCTTTTCCGCAACTGCTCCCTGGCGGTGCTCAATTGCGGGAACTACATGGACGATGGCAAGGAACTGCTGGAAAAGTATGCCGACTTCGATATTTCCGTCATCCCCACGGAGCGCGGGATCAAGCTCAAGGTGGCAAACGCCCCGGCCAGTGCCTTTGTTGATGGCAAGATGATCCGCGGTATCGCCGAGCACTTATTTGCGGTTCTGCGGGATATTATCTACGTCAACAGCGAAATTACCGGTGATCCACGCTACGACCTGGTCTCGGCGCAGGGGATTACCGATGCGGTTTTCCACATCCTGCGCAATGCCGACACCTTTAACCGGACCCGTTCACCCAGGCTGGTAGTGTGCTGGGGCGGGCACTCCATTTCGCGCGAGGAATACGATTACACCAAACAGGTGGGCTACGAGCTGGCTCTGCGCTCTCTCGATATCTGCACCGGTTGCGGCCCGGGTGCAATGAAAGGGCCAATGAAAGGCGCCACCATCGGCCATGCCAAACAGCGCGACCGCAACGGACAATATCTCGGCATTTCCGAACCCGGCATCATCGCCGCCGAGGCACCCAACCCGATCGTCAACCAGCTGGTCATCATGCCGGATATCGAGAAACGCCTCGAAGCTTTTGTGCGCACCGGCCACGGCATTGTCGTATTTCCCGGCGGCGCCGGCACCGCCGAGGAGATCCTCTATCTGCTGGGGATACTCCTGCACGAAGAGAACAGGCAACACCCCTTCCCACTGATCTTTACCGGCCCCACGAGTGCGGCGGACTATTTCATCCGTATCGACCAGTTTATTGCCAATACACTCGGGGAATCCGCCAGGTCCCGCTACCAGATTATTATCGACGACCCGGCGGAAGTCGCGCGGCAAATGGCCGCCGGCATTCAGGATGTCCGCCAGCACCGCAAGGAAACCGGCGATGCCTATTATTACAATTGGCAACTGAAAATCTCGGCGGAGTTTCAACGCCCGTTTGCGCCCACCCATGAGAATATGCGCAAACTCGCATTGCACACCAACCAGGAACCCTACCTGCTTGCGGCCAATCTGCGCCGCGCGTTTTCCGGCATCGTATCCGGCAACGTGAAAGATGAAGGGATACGCAATGTAGAGAAAAACGGCCCCTACGAACTGGCCGGGGATCCCGCGTTGATGCACAGCATCGACACCCTGCTGAAATCCTTTGCCAAACAGCAACGGATGAAGCTGCCCGGCAAGGAGTACATTCCCTGTTACAGGATCGCCGGCAGCTGACACCGGGGAACTCGCCTCCCGGCACCGATACGTCCGTTTTAGCGATGCATGGAATTGCGGTATTTTGACGGTGAGAGACCGGTCACCCGCTTGAACACTCGGGAAAAATACAGCGGATCGTCGTAACCCAGCTGAAAGGAAATTTGCGCCACACTGAACCGGGTGCTATCGATCAAAAAGCAGGCGCGCTCAACCTTCATGTGGATAAAATGCTGCAAAGGCGCATATCCTGTCAGCTCTTTATATTTATGCGCGAAATGATATTTTGACAAGTTGCACAGCGCCGCCAGCTCTTCAAGGCTCAACATCTGGTCGAGGTTATCTCGCATATAATTGCGTATAACCTCGTAATCAAAGCCTTTTTGACGCTGCGCACGTTTTTTCTGCAACCTTGCGAGCAACGTCAAGATTTGCCGGAGCTGGTTTGCCGAATGTACGAACGCAGCTTTTCCATAGCCGGTTCTGGCGATACTGAGCAGGGACTTAAAACTGGACTTTAGCGCCGGCTCAGCCACCCCTTTCAGCAGCGGCATGCTGCGCGTCAGCCCAGCGTGTGCAAGAAACGCATCGGCAAGCCCACCGCGGAAGTGACACCAAAATATCGTCCATGGATTTGCATCATCGGCTCGATAGCGATGGGGCAGACCACGCGGTAAAACCACGACATCACCGTTTTCTACACTGCCACAAAAGTTACCCGCCTCAAGCTCACCGATACCGGTTTCGCAGAATAGCAACAGGTAATCATCGTGATGATCCCGGATCATGTGATGACCAGCAGCCGCAGGGTAATAGCCCATCGCCGTGGGGTAGCACTCCCGCGTCAGGACATTCTCGCTCAAGTGATCAAGAATAAATCTGGGCGTAAGGAAACGCAGCCCTTTCTCTGGCAATGGCCAGCTCGATGGTTCGCTCATGATGCGTCATTGTAAGCCGATAAATCAAAACGCAGCAATATCATCCATGTTTCTCGCAACTTCTCCAATGCCTGTCCGGCACCCACCCGGTACAGTATGGGTAGATTGGGATTTCGAACCGGCTTGGTCGGTCGCACAGGCCCACCAAATCATCCCCTTGCCCGACCAGCACCGGAACAGGGCGCGCGAGCGCGCAACATCATTACCCAGGCCAACTCCAATAGACAATAACCGGAGCAGAATCATGACTAGACAAGTCCCCCTGCTGATCAACGGCGAGTTCATAGAAAGTGCCGGCACCCACAAGCAAGATGTTCTAAATCCAGCAACCCAGGCCGTGCTGGCACAGGTTCCCTTCTCAACCCCGGAAGAAGTAGACCGGGCCGTTGCCGGGGCACGGGCTGCGTTCGAAGAATGGCGCGACACCCCGGTCCCTGCACGCGCGCGCCTGATGCTGCGCTACCAGCACCTATTGAAGGAGCACCAGCGGGAGATCGCTGAAATCCTGGCTGAAGATAACGGTAAAAACTTCGAGGATGCCATGGGGGATGTCTGGCGCGGTATCGAGGTCGTTGAACACGCCTGCAATATCCCCAGCCTGATGATGGGCGAGACCGTCGAGAACGTGGCAACCGGGGTGGATACCCACAGCGTGGTACAACCCCTGGGCGTTACCCTGGGTATTACCCCATTTAATTTCCCGGCGATGATCCCGCTGTGGATGTTCCCGATGGCGGTTGCCTGCGGCAACGCGATGATCCTCAAGCCGTCAGAGCAGGTCCCCCTGGCAACGGTGCGCCTGCTCGAGCTATTCCAGCAAGCGGGCGCACCCGCAGGCATCGTACAGATGGTGCATGGTGGCAAGGAGCAGGTAGCGCAACTGATTAACCACCCGGATATCGTCTCTTCCTCATTCGTCGGCTCGGTGCCCGTCGCCGAGTATGTGTACCGCTCCACTACCAATCTGCTCAAGCGCTCGCAGTGCTTCGCCGGCGCCAAGAACCATATGGTGGTAATGCCCGACGCCGACAGGGAAACCGTGATGAACACCCTCGTGGGCGCTACCGTAGGCGCCGCCGGCCAGCGCTGCATGGCCATCAGCGTTATTGTGTTCGTGGGTGAAACCATCGAGTGGGCCGGTGAATTGGCGGAGCGGCTGAAGCACGTTCGGCCCGGCGTCTGGAATGACCCGGAAGCAGCGTATGGCCCCCTCGTCAGTCGAGCGGCAACCGAGCGCGTAAAAGGGCTGATCCAAAGCGGCATCGACCAGGGCGCGACCTGCGTCGTCGACGGGCGCGACATAACTGTCGATGGCTACCCGGATGGCAACTGGGTGGGCCCTACCCTGTTTACCGATGTCACTACCGAGATGGATATTTATCGGGAGGAAATTTTTGGCCCGGTAGTCTGCTGCCTCAATGCGGACACGCTGGATCACGCCCTGGAGATCGTCAACGACAGCCCATACGGCAACGGCACCTCCATATTCACTACCTCCGGTATCCACGCGCGCAAGTATCAGCACCAAGTACAAGTAGGCCAGGTAGGAGTGAACATCCCCATCCCAGTGCCACTGCCCTTCTTCTCTTTTACCGGCTGGAAAAAGTCGTTTATGGGCGACCTGCATGCCTATGGCAAACAGGCGGCGCGCTTTTATACCGAGACCAAGACTATTACCTCCTCCTGGAAAGAGTCCCCGGTATCCACGCCGAATATGAGTATCGCCCTGAAATAGCGCCGGGAACGATCCAGGCCGTCCGAGCGGGGCCCTGAGGGCCCCTCTCCATCCACCCACACGCACCAGGCCAGGCTATGAATTACGAACTCTCAGAAGATCAGGCCGCTTTTCGGGATGCCGCACGTAAATTCGCGCAAAACTCCATGGCACCCTGCGCGGCGCGCTGGGATGCCGAACACCTGTTTCCAAAGGCGCTGTTTGTTGAGGCCGGGAGCATGGGCTTTATGTCCCTGTATGCTCCGGTCGAGGCCGGTGGTATCGGCCTCAGCCGGTTGGATAGCACACTGGTCATAGAAGAACTGGCTGCAGGCTGCACATCGACTGCCGCCTTTGTCAGCATTCACAATATGGCATTCAACATGCTCGCGCGTCACGGCAGCGATCTACTCAGGTCAGAGTGGTCCGAGGCGCTGGCATCAGGTCGCAAGCTGGCGAGCTACTGCCTGACCGAGCCGGGAGCGGGTTCCGACGCGGGCTCGCTCACCACCAGGGCAACGCGGGATGGCGACACTTATGTCATTAACGGCAGCAAGTGCTTTATTTCCGGTGCCGGCGAGACGGACCTCCTGATTACAATGGTACGCACCGGGGAACCGGGGCCGAGGGGCATTAGCTGCATCGCCATTCCCGCCGATACCGAGGGGGTGGACTACGGCAAGGCTGAAGAAAAACTGGGCTGGCATAGCCAGCCGACACGAACCATCAGCTTCGAAAATGTGCGCGTGCCTGCGACCAATCTGCTCGCCGATGAGGGACAGGGCTTCAAGCTTGCCATGGAGGGGTTAGACGGTGGCCGAATCAATATTGCCGCCTGCTCTGTCGGTGCGGCGCGCGCCTGCCTGGATTTATCGGTGAGCCATGTCAAAGAGCGCCGGCAGTTCGGCCAGGCCCTGGCAGACTTCCAGAACACCCAGTTCAAACTCGCCGACATGACAACGCAGCTGATCGCGTCCCGGCAGATGATCAGGCTCGCCGCATCCAAGCTGGATAGCGACGCACCGGATAAAACCAGCTTCTGCGCCATGGCCAAACGCTTTGCCACAGATGCCGGCTTCCAGATCTGCGACGAGGCAATCCAGCTGCATGGAGGCTACGGTTATATCCGCGAATACCCCATCGAGCGCTATTTCCGCGACACCAGAGTGCATCGCATTCTCGAGGGCACCAATGAAATCATGCGACTGGTCATAGCCCGGCACCTCTTGTCCGAGCATCACGCCGGCCTGCTGAAGTGAAACCATTTACTGGCCGGATCCACCCGTCTGCACCACAACACATACCGACAGATCGAGAAAAGCATCCCTGACTTGAATGCCGCGGAAAAAATCCAATCGAGCTTCGCAAACACTACAAGGGTGCCCATATGACCGATACTGTCCTAGTTCACACCCGCGAGGCCACGCAGGGGAGCATCGGTATTATCACGCTGAATAGCGAAAAAACCCTCAACAGCCTCACTCTCGGTATGGTCCAGACGATACGCCGGCAGCTGCTGGCCTGGCAGGATGATGACACTATCGCCCTGGTGCTCATTGAGGGCGCCGGCGACAGGGCCTTCTGTGCCGGCGGCGACGTGCAGCAGATTTACCATTCCGCCATCAGCAGCCGCAATGGCGCCTGTGAGTATGCCGAATCCTTCTTTCAGGAGGAATATCGGCTGGATTACCTGATTCATACCTTCACCAAGCCCGTTGCCTGCTGGGTCAACGGTATCGTCATGGGCGGCGGCCTGGGGCTCGTCGCTGGTGCCAGTCATCGCATCGGCACAGAAACAACCCGCATCGCGATGCCTGAAATCACCATCGGCCTATACCCCGATGTCGGCGCCACCTATTTTCTCAATCGAATGCCACACAAGCTGGGCCTATTTCTTGGCCTCACCGCCGCATCCATCAACCTGAGCGATGCCGCCTATGTGGGGTTAATCAATTACTCCGCGCCAGCCGGAAAGCGCAGTGAATTTTTGCACCAGCTCTCGCAGCAACAGTGGCAGTCCGGAACCAATCGACCAGCAAACAGCGCAATTCTGGATGAACTGCTGCAGACCTACGCGGTGTCGGCGCCCCCGGCGGGCAACCTCGAAGTACTCGCCGCGGATATCGAGGCCGCCTGTGGCAGGGACGGCCTGAAAGAGGTTATCGCGGCCATTGCCGAACTCGACGGTGACTCGGCATGGCTACGCAAGGCCCAGAGGGGGCTACAGGCGGGTTCACCGCTGGCGGCATGGCTGATCTACGAACAACTGCAACGCGGCGCAAACCTGGACCTGGCCGGCGCTTTCCAGGCCGAGTGCCTGCTCTCAACCAACGTCGTGCGTTACCCGGAATTTACCGAGGGTGTGCGAGCGCTGCTGATCGAAAAAGACAATACGCCGAAATGGCAGTTCCCGCGCATCGAAGACGTGCCAGCCAAATTGATAGAGACCTTCTTTGTCGCGCCCTGGGTACGCAACCCGCTCTCCGGCCTGATTCCAACCCCCGTTAAAGGAAAGTAACCATGACAACCATTGCATTTATCGGCCTGGGCAATATGGGCGGCCCCATGGCCGCCAATCTCGTGGGCGCCGGTTACACTGTCAATGTCTATGACCTGGTACCCGATGTCGTGGCCACGCTCGCACAGCGGGGGGCCCGCGCCGCCAGCAGCCCACAGGACGCCGTCAGGGGCGCCGACGTGGCCATCACTATGCTGCCCGCCGGCAAGCATGTATCCGGCCTGTATCTGGGTGAGGATGGCACTGGCGGGCTGCTCCAGGCGCTGGACGACCACTGCCTGGTTTTGGACTGCTCAACAATAGATGGGGAAACCGTGCAGCGACTGGCCAGCGCCTGTACCGAGAGAGGGCTGGATATGCTGGATGCCCCGGTCTCCGGCGGCGTTGCGGCTGCCCAGAAGGGGACACTGACCTTTATGTGCGGTGGCACCGAAGAGGCGTACCGGCGCGCCGAATCCATACTGTGTGCCATGGGCAAGAACATTTTTCTTGCCGGGGGCCACGGCGCCGGGCAGGTCACAAAGATGTGTAACAACATGTTGCTGGCGATTCAGATGATCGGCACCAGCGAAGCTTTGCAAATGGGGGCCAATAGTGGCCTGGACCCGAAAGTCCTCTCGGAGATCATGCTGAAAAGCTCTGGCCGCAACTGGGCCCTGGAGCTTTACAACCCCTTCCCCGGGGTCATGGACAGCCCCGCTTCGCGCAATTATACGCCCGGCTTTATGGTAGACCTGATGAGCAAGGATCTCGGCCTGGCCACCGCCAATGCCAGGGCCACCGGCAGTAAAATCCCGCTGGGAGAACAGGCCGAAGCGCTCTACCGGAAAAAACAGCAACAGGGCGATGGCAGGAAGGACTTTTCCAGTATTCTGGAGCTGCTGAGCGATTAGTCCGGCCGGACGCGAACATCTACGGCAAACTGAAGTAATGAAAATCGACCGGCCTGCCCCGGGGGGAAACCCGCCGGGGCTTTCTAGTTGTCCGAATCGCCGGCTAGGCGTCGAGAAGGTCGTGTAGCTGGCGGTGCATATTCTGCACTCCCGGCTCGTTGCGCCCGATGATGACCTTGCGCTCGAGACCCGCCTGCAGCCCCCGGTGTACCCTGTCTACCAATCCGTAGTCTTCCGTAACCGCGACATCGTTGATCATCTGGAAGTAGCCTTCGAAAGCCTTCTGCTCGTCTTCGTTTTTAGGCTTTTCCGGAATAAACATACTGTGATACACCACAGACCGGCCGGGACTGATCGGGTAGACACGCCAGGTCTGGAAATGGTCGTTCACGACAAATATCACGGTATTGGGGAAGATGTAATTGACGAAAGAGCTGAACTCCCGCGGCTCCCACTCCGCCTCAGGCTTGTCTTTCAATTCGTTGATTCTGAGTGAGGGCGAACCCATGGAGTGGTTGCGGCCGTACTGCTGGTAGTTGGCGATATTGCTGTAGGCCATGGTGCCGATACTTTCCGGGTGCAGGAACTCGAAGTGGTAGAACTCGTGGAAGGTATCCATGTTGAGCTTCCAGCTGAAGTCCGTATACACCTGCTTGACCCCCAGATAGTGGTGATCCTCGAAGCCAAATCCGGATACCCGCTCCTGGATCCCGCTCAACACCTCATCGATGTCGAAGGTCAGTTCCGGGTTCGGCATCACGAAGATCATCCCGTACTTCTCTTCCACTTGCAGGGGCCGCAGCCCCAGCTTGCCGCGATCAACTCCCGGAAACCCGTCTTTACCGAACGGGATGCCCACGAGCTCGCCGTCCAAGTTGTAACTCCACCCGTGGTACGGACACGAGAACATCTTCCCGCGCCGCGCCTGGCCACTGGCACACTCAGCCAGCGGAGCCCCTCTATGCGAACAGATGTTCACAAAGGCATTGAGTTTGCCATCGGCGTTGCGGACCACCAGAATGGGAATACCGGTATCGTCAAAAGCGTAATAGTCGCCGGCATTGGAAACCAGGCAACTGGGCCCGACAAACTGCGCATAGTTGCGGAAAAGCGCTATTTTTTCCTGTTCGAACTGCTCTGGGCTGGTGTATTCGTTGACATCAATCTCCATGACACCATCGGCCATCGAGGTAGTTTTCTTTTCCACCAGATCCATCAGGATCTTGATCTCGCGAATTTGGTCCGGACGCTGCATGTTGATATCCCCGATGGTTATTCTATCTCAGTCACAGACATCTCTTTCGAATGGAGTTAACGGAAGCTGCAGAGGCGCAGTGACTCGCCTCCGGCCAAGCTTGGCAATGTGAGACTGCTGGCTAGAGCCCCAATACCATTTTCGCTATGATATTGCGCTGCACTTCCTGGGAACCGCCGAAGATCGAGGCGGCGCGGGTATTCAGGTAACGCGGCACCACCGAGCTGATAAAGTCAGGGCGCAGGCCACTGTCATTTTCCGGCGGGTCCATAGCAACCCCCCGATAACCAATAACTTCCACCGCGAGCTCACTCACCGCCTGTTCCAACCTGGTATAGGTGAGCTTCATGATCGATGATTCCTTACCGGGATTCTCTCCTCCGCTGATCGAGGACAAGATTCGCAACTCGGTAATTTCCAGCGCTTTCAGGTCAATCTCCAGCCTTGCCACTCTGCGCGCTATGGAGCCACTTGTATCAAAACCGGGCGTAACCGTATGAATATCCTCGATAAGCTGCTTGAGGTGATTTAACTCGTGGCGGATACGGTCGCCGTTAAACCCGCCGCCGCGTTCGAACTCCAGCAGGTACTTGGCATAGGTCCAACCCTTGTTCTCCTCACCGATGCGATCACTCTGCGGAACCCTGACATTGTCAAAAAATACCTGGTTCACCTCGTGATCACCGGCCATGGTGATGATCGGCTCGACAGTGATGCCGGGCGTAGACATATCGACGAGCAGAAAGCTGATGCCGTGCTGCGGCTTGCACTGGCTGTCGGTACGGACCAGACAAAAAATATGGTCAGCCAGATGCGCGTGGGTAGTCCAGATCTTGGAGCCATTGAGGATATAGTCGCTCCCGTCTGCGTCGGCTCTCAGCTTCAGGCTGGCCAGGTCCGAGCCGGCCCCCGGCTCCGAATAGCCCTGGCACCAGTAGTGCTCGCCACTCAGTATTTTCGGCAGGAACTCCGCCTTCTGCGCCTCGCTGCCGAACGCCATGATCACCGGGGCCAGCATCAGCAAGCCCAGCGGGATCAGCATCGGTGCTCCGGCGTGGTAACACTCTTTGCTGAACAGGTATTTCTGCGCAGCGGACCAGTCGGTTCCGCCGTGCTCCACGGGCCACTGGGGTACCGCCCAGCCCTTTTCAACGAGGATAGCCTGCCATTCCAGTGCTATCTCTTTCTCAACAAAAACGCTGCTGTTGTTCCTTGTCGCCGCGACAATATGCGCGGGCAGGTTATCCGCCAGAAACTGCCGCACTTCCTGTTGAAATTTCAATTCATCCGGGCTGAACGAAAGATCCATACTTTGGCCTCAGACACTCTTTAGCTGGCAAGATCGCACACAGGTGCAGTCCTTAGACCGGCTGCATCGCCCATTGAATACCGCGCCGCAGAAGCTCGTAATACTCTTCGGTTCGCCAGGCGCCCTCTTCCGGCTCCGGGTACTCCTCAATAGCGGGCTGCATATCGTACTTTCCGCGACAGTGCCCCAGCGTGAGATACAGGACCTGCCCGTGGCCATAAGGGTGGATGTAGAGCACCGGCTGGATATCATCTTCCTTGACCCAATCGTTACTGGTGAAATTCTCAACCGGGGCGTTCCAGTGCGTGTGTAGCAACGTCTGGTATTCTCCGTGAAACTTGCTGAGGTACAGCTCATCATCGACTTTAAAACTGGGAATATCTTTCACCAGTGGATGATCGGGCTCGGTTGGAATCACGTCGTATTCATGGATGGGGGGATGCGCCATAAACTGGCTGCCAACGAGTTCCATAAACGGGACATTCTCCTCCGGGCAGTCGACAGTAAATCCGCTGTCGTTGACCAGGAAGCGCAAAATCGAGTTGGTGCCGTGCAAGGCAAACCATTTCTTGCCGCTGCGGATATACTGGCAGAGGCGCTCGGTCTGAGCATCCGTGGGAATAACATCGCAGGTATAGGTTATGATGAAATCTGACGCGCAGATTGCGTCAATATCGCTGTAGTCTTCGCCAACACGAACTTTGACCCGTGGCTGCTCAGCCAGCAGTTTCAGAATTTCCAGCCGCGCATGGTCGATATTGTGATATTTGCCACCCGCGACGAGATAGACATCTATTCGGTCACTTTTCCCCATGATCACCACCTCATTGTTGTTGGTTTATCCGGAGTGGTTCTCGGCGAACCGCCCCGGTGGTGCGAATGTGTAGAGCGGGTGGTTACAGCTGTACGCGCTTGGTAAAGCCACCGTCAGCGACCAGGTTAACGCCGGTAATAAGACTGGCCGCGGGGCTGGCCAGGAATGTGACGGCCAAGGCGATTTCATCGGGGCTACCCATGCGTCCCTGGGGAATCTGTGCGAGAGTGCCTTCATATAATTCCGGCATATTTTCCTTGATGTACTGCCAGGCGCCGCCCTCGAAGTAAACGGGTCCCGGCGACACGCAGTTCACACGGATACCCTGCGGCGCCAGGGCCTGGCTCAGCTGCTTGCCGTGAATAACCAGTGCCCCCTTCATCGCGTTGTAGGATTGCGGCCCCATGAAGGTCTCGACGCCAGCGGTACTGGCAATAATGACAATCGAGGCCGCCTCAGAGTGCTCGAGGAACGGCATCGCCGCCTCGATTCCGCGTGTGGTGCCCAGCACATCGACATTCAGGTTATTGATCCAGCCTTCGTCGGACATGTTGCCACCGCCGGCACTGACATTCGGGACAAAAATGTCGATCCCTCCGAGCTCGTCGCCGACCTCGGCGACCCACTTCTGGTAGGTGTCTTTGTCCGCGACATCGACCACCGCTCCGGTGACCTTCACGCCTTTGGCCCCGAGGGCTGCCACCGCGGCATCGACTTCGCCCTTGTTGCGGGCGCAGATCGCCAGGTCCACCCCCTCATCTGCCAACAGCTCCGCAATCGCGCGGCCAATGCCCCGTGTTGCACCAGTGACCACCGCCTTCTTGCCGTTAAGTCCGAGTTCCATCTTGATCTCCTGGGGTCTCTGTAGCCGCCCTGCCGCCCCAACAGCGCCGTTTGGCACAGGAAAACGCAGCCTGTTCATCATTGGTTATCGACTGACTCCTGAAGTTATCAGACCTCCAAATTAAAAACAATCAGATTTGACTGTTTGTTTTTGTTGCATTAGCCTGACTGCGGATTCGCCGGGCGTATGGCCCGGAGTTTATTTCCCCGCGCGCCCGGGAGCACTGTGGCGATAACAACCTGCTAATGATCCGGAGAAAAACATGGAAAAATTCGTCGGGGGGTCACTATGAAAGCCGCAGTATTCAAACAGATTGGACAGCCGCTCAGTGTGGAGACCGTAAATGACCCCACCCCGGAACCGGGTGAGCTGGTCATGGAGGTCAACTACTGTGGCATCTGCGGGACAGACCTGCATGCCACCCGGGAAGGATTGACCACCGCCTGTTGCGGCCAGATTCTCGGCCATGAGTTTGTGGGCGTTGTCGCGGAAGTCGGCAAAGAGGCGACTGGCGACTGGCAGATCGGTGACCGTATCTGCGCCCTGCCCTTTATTGCATGTGGGAAATGTCGCGCCTGCGCCAGCGGCGAATTTTTCCAGTGCATGAATAAAAAAGTCTCTGGTGTCGATGACCAGGGCGGCTTTGCCGATTACGTCACGACAGGCAGCCGGGAAACGCTGCGTATCCCGGATAACCTGGAACTGGAAAGCGCCGCGCTGGTGGAACCGCTGGCTGTCGGGTTACATGCAGTGCGTGTGGCCAAACTCCAGGCCGGCAGCCGGGTACTGATCATGGGGGCGGGCCCCATCGGGCTTACCGTCGCATTGTGGGCACGCTTCTTTGGTGCCAGGGATATTGTCGTGAGCGAGCTGACCGAAACACGGGCTGCACTGGCAAAAAAAATGGGGGCGACGCAGGTTGTCACCCCGGATGTCAGCGCGGGAGCCGATGCACTGCTGGAGCAGTTCAGCGACCTCACCGGCGCAGCACCCGACGTTATTTTTGAGTGTGTTGGGGCCCCGGGCCTCCTGCAGCAATGCATGGAAATCGCACCCTACGGTGGCAAAATCATCCCGGTAGGTGTTTGCGAGCAACCGGATCACATCATGCCTTTCCTCGGCCTGATCAAGGAGCTGAGCGTCCAGTTTGCCATTGCCTACACCAAGGACGACTTTGAAACGTCTATCGCGATGCTGGCTGAGAAACGTATTGATGTCGCGCCGATGGTGACCGATATCATCGGCCTCGACGACCTGCCCGGCGTTTTCGAAGCGCTGCGAAAACCCGACCACCAGTGCAAAGTCCTGACCAGAATCAACTGACCCGGCTTCGCCAGCGTATTGCCACCCCACAACAGCGGCCTACCATCGGTAGGCCGCCCCCACCCAACCGTAAATGATCCGCAGGTCCTAACCACTGGCGATCAACTCCGCCTCGC
Source organism: Microbulbifer sp. SAOS-129_SWC (assembly GCF_039696035.1). Taxonomy (GTDB): domain Bacteria; phylum Pseudomonadota; class Gammaproteobacteria; order Pseudomonadales; family Cellvibrionaceae; genus Microbulbifer. The sequence continues at coordinate 1,512,907 of NZ_CP155567.1, read as the reverse complement.
AGGCATTTCCGTCCACCGGGCTTTCGGATGCAATGTATTCGGGGGCCGAGCGCACCAACTCGCGCTTGGCCGTGCAGAACCGGCGCCGGCCATCGACTGCGGTGTTAACCACCGGCGCCAGCCGTGCGGCATGAAACGACCTGGCGATGCGCTCGGCCGGGACCTCGCCATAGGTGGTGGATCTCTGCCGGGGGATACGCGCCATCCTGCGAATCAATTCCTCCATGATGCCCGGCGCCATCTCCTGACCATGGGTTGCGCCGGCGGAACGGGTAATCGTTTCATTCATCAGTGTCCCCCCCAGGTCGTTGGCACCGCTGTTGAGACATGCCGCTGTTCCCGACTCCCCCATCTTGACCCAGGATGTCTGGATATTGTCGACGCTGCCGTGCAGTGCCAGCCGCGCCACGGCATGCATCAGCAGGGTCTCGCGGAAGGTCGGCCCCATGCGGGCCTTGCCCTTGAGGAAAATCGGTGACTCACTGGCGACAAACGGTAGCGGCACAAACTCGGTGATCCCACCCGTGCGCGACTGCACCTCGCGGATGCGCAACAGGTGCCTGGCCCAGTGCACCGGCTGATCCACATGCCCGAACATGATGGTAGAGGTGGTGCGCAGACCAACCTCATGGGCGGTTTCAATCACCTCCAGCCATTCACGCGTGTTGATTTTGTCCGGACAGAGCAGTGCGCGCACTTCATCGTCCAGTATTTCCGCCGCGGTACCGGGCAAACTGCCCAGACCGGCCCGCTTCAGGCGCTGCAGGTAAGTCCGCACGTCTATACCCAGTGTCTTCGCCCCCTGCCACACTTCCAGTGGTGAGAAGGCGTGCACATGCATATCGGGTGTTACCGACTTGATATCGTCGAGGATATCCAGATAAGTCTGGCCGGTGTAGTCCGGGTGAATGCCGCCCTGCATGCACACTTCTGTGGCACCGCGCGACCAGGCCTCACTGGCCCGCCGCCGGATCTCGCCCGAATCCAGGTCATAGGGGCGCCCGCGCAGGTTTTCACTCAGCTTGCCCTTGGAGAAGGCACAGAACTGGCACTTGAAATAGCAGACGTTGGTGTAGTTGATATTACGATTGACGACATAATGCACCGTATCACCATTGACCGACTGCCGTAGCAGGTCCGCCTGCTGGCACAGATAGGCCACTTCCGGGCCACGCGCCTGGAACAGACGCAGGATTTCCTGCTCCGCAAGCGCTTCCCCCTTTTTTGCCCGCGCGACAATCGCCGTCAGATCTGGCGGTAGAGAATCCTCTCCTGCTGCGCCACTCCACCCGACCGCCAATCCCGGCGGAAGGTCTGCGCTCTGCCCGCTTATCCAGCCATCATTACGTGCATACCCTTCTGCATCCACCAGCTTCAATACTGGCTTGCGCAGTTTTTCATCGAGCCACTCCTGCCCGGCACAGGCAAATTCAGGGTATATCGTCAGGCGTTGCTGCAGATATTTACCCGCAAGCACAGATTCCCGCTCCAGTTTCTCCACCTCGGGCCAGGGCGCTTCCGGGTTAACAAAATCCGGGGTAACCGGAGACACACCGCCCCAGTCATTGATCCCCGCCTTCAGCAGTTTTGGCAGAACGCCCGGACTCAGGTTGGGCGGGGCCTGAATATTCATTCCGGGGCCAAAGATGATTCGCGCTACCGCAATGGTCCACAGCAATTCCTCGAGATCCGGCTCCGGGGCCTGGGCCATGCGTGTTCCCGGTTTTGCGCGGAAGTTCTGGATAATCACTTCCTGGATATGTCCGTAGCGGTGATGCAGCTCCCGAATCGCGAGCAGGGATTCGATCCGCTCACGGCGTGTTTCTCCAATACCGATAAGTATGCCGGTGGTAAACGGGACCCGGGCTTCACCGGCGCGCCGCAGTGTTGCCAGCCGCCGCTCCGGGTCCTTGTCCGGGGAACCGTAATGCGGCTGCCCTTTCGCGCACAATCGCGGCGATATCGACTCCAGCATCAAACCCATAGATGCCGAAACCGGTCGCAGCATCTCGATCTCGGCGCGGCTCATGCAACCGGCATTGATATGGGGCAGAACCCCGGTTTGTTCTAGTACCGTCTGCGCCACATGGGCTACATAGGCCAGCGTTGACCCGAACCCCATTTCCTCGAGCGCATTGCGCGCAGCGCTGTAGCGGTCTTCCGGCCTCTCACCAAGGGTAAACAGCGCCTCCTTGCAGCCTACGGTGGCGGCCTGGCGGACCGCCGCCACCACCTCGCCCACCGACATGTAGGGGTTTTCCACCTTGTTGGGCGTCTGCGCAAACGTGCAGTAGTGGCAGACGTCCCGGCACAACTGCGTCAGGGGAATAAAAACCTTGCGCGAGTAGGTCACCAGGTTGCGAAACTGCCGGTCACGCAGGCCTGCCGCGATTTTCATCAGCCCCCCCGTATCGGCACTCTCCGCCAATCGCAGTGCGTCCGTTTCACTGGGCAATAGATACTTTTTTATGTCCATGTTTATATCCGGCCTCTGGTCAACTTACCCGGTGATAGTGCAGGCCCACCGGCGCGGTGGGCTCCGAAGTGGCCAGGCCCAATCGCCCGGCCAGCCCGATGGAATGGATACAGTCATAGGAATGTACAGCGACGCTGGAGGACGCCAGCTGCACCAGCTTTACCAGTTCGACGGGCGTATCGATATCACACATCAGGCCCGGCAGGCGCAGCACCTGCAGCGGCAGGCCGATGCGACTCGCCTGGGTGGCATGGGCGAGAAAACTCTGCCGGCCATAGCAATAGGTCAACGTCGACGCCGGTGTGCAGACAAGGCAATTTGTGCCCTCCCGGCGCTCGTCGGGGATTATTGTCAGCATAGGACTCGCGGAACGGCCCGCAATCGCCCCCCCCTGCTGTCGATGCGCCTGCAGCAAGCGAGTGATTTCATTGGGCGTAAGCAGTGGCATGTCGCCGTGGATCACCATGACATCATCGATGCCTCGCCTCGCCAATACATCGACCCCGGCCTGCACCGCCGGATTCAGCCCGCTCACCTGCAAGCCAGCTTCACTCAGCAACTCTGCGCCGTAGTCTGCAGCCAGTTTTTTTGCCAATGGATCATCCGAGATAATCAGCGTCCGCTCAATATCCGGGTGCCGCCGCAACACAGAGAGGACATCCTTTACCATCGCCTCAAACAGCTGAACGCGTTCCTCAGCGCTCAATATTCCGGCTAGTCTCTGCTTAGCGTGTGCAAATTCTTTTAATGGTAATAATGCCCACATAATTGGCTCCATATCCCCGGAGAGTCATTCGTGAACCAGCGATCGAGAGAACTGCACGGCGCTCTCGGCCAGGTCAATCCTGTCCTGCAGGCCCTGCATCACTGTTGGCACTACCAGCGTCTTGATGCCGAGGCTTTCAATTTCTTCCGCCTGGTGAGCGTCGGCCTCATCGAGAATATATCCATCGAGCAGGCTCCCGTAATATCCGGCAACCGCTGCGGCACTCACTGGCATCGACATGTCCTCCATCATTTTGGCTGCAGGTCCCTTGATTGCGAGGCCCGCTACAATTGGCGAGACCGCCACCACCGGTGCACCGCACTGCCGCAGTGCATCACGGACGCCCGGTAACGCCAGGATTGGCTGAACGCTGACAAAGGGATTGGAGGGACAAATCACAATTGCTGCCAGTGCATCCCCCTGTAACAGCTCCAGGAATTCGGGGTGTGGCTGTGCCGTCCCAATCCCATCGAAGCGAAACCCGGTTACTGCCGGCTTGCAGCGATCGCGGACAAAATAGTGCTGGAAGGCCAGCTCTCCCCCTTCAGTGCCAACCAGGGTGCGCACCGGATCATCCGACATCGGCAGGACTTGTGTGTCTATTTCCAGTTTCCGGCACAAATGCCCGGTTACGGCGGACAGGGAATATCCCTGCGCGAGCAATTGTGACCGCATCAAGTGCGTCGCCAGGTCCTGATCGCCCAGCTGGAACCAGGTGTCGCCACCCAGCCGTTCCAGTGCGGCAAGTCCATTCCAGGTCTCACCCGCGAGCCCCCAGCCTCTTTCAGCGTCGTTCAGACCCGCGAGGGTATACATTACCGTATCCAGGTCGGGGCAAATCGTCAGTCCCAGATGCTCGAAGTCGTCACCGGTATTCACGACCACGGTCAACTGATCTGCAGGCAGACTGTGCTTGAAGCCCAGAGCCAGTTTTGCACCGCCTACCCCACCACAAAGCGCCAGTACTTTCTTATTATCTGCAACCAACACCCCAAGCTCCTATGTCCTTCAGTTCCCGCTACCACCGCTTAAGCGCAGCCTCGCAGCCAGTGGAAATTCACTAGGAGCGGAACAGGTCCTGCTCTCGTGAACGCAACAGACTCCGGGAACCGGCCTCTGCGACGGGTAGGCCCGCCCCGCGTATCAATACCACCGGCGCGGCCTCGGCCGCCTGCCCCATCAAAAATGAAGCACCGGCTGCCAGCTCATCGGCGACCGCCACTGTCGTCGCTTCCAGCGTGCGACCAAAAAGATCTTTTTGTCCAATCAAATCCGCAACCGGCTCGAACCCCGCGGTGCCGATCGCGAACCCCAGTGTGCCGTTACGCCAGGCCCGGCCCGCGCTATCGTTGATGATAAACGCGACTTCTGCCCCAGTTTCCCGGTGCAGGCCGGCACGCAACCGCGCGGCACTGGCATCCGGGTCACGGGGCAGTAAAAGCACCCGAGGGTTTTGACTATCAGAGGAGATATTGGATTGATCGATACCGGCATTCGCATGGACATAACCGAGCCGGTGCTCAACGATGATGGCCCCGGGCCGGTGCTTGATTACCTCAACGGATTCATCGAGGATGACCTGTACCAGGCGGGGGTCTTTAGCAGCGCTCTCTGCGAGCACTTTCGCCTCCGCGCTAACGGTGACTTGCTTGAGATAGGCGTAGCGGTTCTCCGCTTTGGAAACAATTTTCTGCGCAACCACAATGATATCGCTATCGCGCAAAGACAGCCCCGCCCCTGCAACAGACTGCGCGATCTGCGCTACCAGGTCATCACCCGGCTCTACCATAGGAAAATCAGGCAGGGCATACATCTCGAGACGCTGCACCATACAAATCACTTCCTGGTGTAAATCGGTTATTCGATGCCGGTAATCCGGATACCGGCGTGACAACCGTGTTGCTTGTTAACGAAAATCAAAAGTGAAGTCATTGCCTCCACAGCAGCGGAATTCTCTATCGGCCCGGCATGAAGCCCCCGCATACCGATTGCCGCCACTAATTCGATGGCACTGGAACGCGCTTCCTTACTATTGCCGCAAACCAGCACATCGCAATCCATTTTCTGTTCTGCCTGAAGGTGCGGCGCCGGTACATTCTGGAAAGCCGAAACCACATGGACCGATTCACCGAGGATCTCCTGGGCGATCTGTCCGGCAGACCCCTGCTGCGGCAATTGCACCCTTGAGACTTTTGGTGGTACCAGGGGAACGGTGGTATCGATCAGGGTTTTCCCTTGCAACTGTTCCCGAACCGCCGCCAAGGTACTGGCCTGATGACTAAAGGGAACCGTAAGGACAACAATATCAGCCTCACGCGCAGTCGCAGCGTAATCCGAGGCGCTGACAGAAATGTCGTTATTTCCACGCTCTGCCATGACGGTTGTTAATTTATCGACAGCCGCTGTTCCCTTATCGATAGAACGGGACCCGATGATGACCTGGTAACCGGCTTGCAACCACCTGCTGGCTAATCCCGTGCCGAGGCCACCTGTACCCCCGAGAACACCAATGATGGGTTTCAACGCACTCATACGCAATCCTGAATGTATTGTGAAAACACTATTCTTTCTACTATGACATTGTCACCTATGCAAACACTTATGACCCCGGAGGTGACCGGAAACACCAACTTCCAACAATCCCGAATTCCCACGCATTAATTATGGCATCCAGTAACGGATTACTCCTGACATTAATACGCTAAATGGTACACAAGCGACAGCGGCATAAAGCGCAAATTCGCCCGGCTTCTTAACCACTTTTCCTGCCTGAAGAAAAAATGGCGATGGGTAACCCCATCGCCACAACAAGCACCACCAGGAATTGTCCTATTTCGCAGACTTGATATTGTAGATCCGGGTGTAATGTTCACTATCGACGCGATTACTGGCCGCAAAGTTATTATCCGATGCGGTGCTTAACGTGGTATCGGTGACATTGACATACTGCGTCAAACCACTGCCGTCCACCTGACTATTCATGACCATCTGCATATTGTACTTGGGTGCCGAATCTACCGGTGAAATCACCGGCATCCACAGAGGATCGGAAAAAGTCCAGGCATCATCATTCACCACACTGCTGACACCACCAGTGCAACCCGGAGCGTTGTAGCTCACGGTTTTGTTGACGCGGACTCCATCCCAGATAACCACCATCCCACGAGTGTTGTCGGCGCTACACTGATCATTCAACCAGTCACCGTTCAAGCCGGGATAATCCGTCCTGGCCTTGACGAACAGGCCGCGCGGCACCGGGTCCCCCTCGGTTGCGGTGGCCAGTTCATCCCCTTCGATCGCAATGACATCCTCGTCGGTGCTGCCATCTGGCTTGGTATAGGTCACGTTGTGGGACAGGTAACCACGGGAGTTGACGAAGGAGTCCCCCACTTCCATTGCCCAGGAATGGATCGTCCGCGGGTTGTTGACCACCGAGGTATCTAGCACCTGACAAGCGGCATCCGAATAGAACTTGACTAGCAACTCCATCCGCTTGCCCTTGGTGATCGAGATACTATTCAGCATGTACTTGCCAGCCGGACCGGGTGCAGCCTCACAAGCAGAGTCCCACTGGCCATTATAGCGATTACCCACATTTCTACTGGTGGCAAAAGTCTGAACGAAATCAATCAGGTCGGCCTTCTGGTCAGACGAATATTCACAGCCGAACTGGTGGCCCTGATTGGAGAACTGGGTATTGGTGAGGGCTTCCAACGGAACCGGTGGACTGGTCGGATCCGAGTAGTCGATGCGCTGCTTCAGGTTCACCAGCTCGGTAAGATCCGCATGGCTGGCCCGGCCGCTGGTGCAGGTCAGCAGCTCCTCCAACCCCCAGGCGGAACCGTTATGCAGCAGTCGCTCGTTATCCCACAGGGACGCCAGCCGCGGTGACTTGAGTGCCATGGTATAGATACCGGTTTCACCGGCCGGGAAGCGCTCGCGAAGTGCAGTAACATTGGTCTCGAAGCCACCTATGCCACCAAACAGGGAACTATCCCAGTACAGGTTCATAAAGGCCTGGTTCCCGCGCTCGACATTCACCTCGGCGTGAGCATAAGGTCTGCTGGTTTCCCCGGACGGGCCGTTGTGGCAACTACTGCAATCGTCATCGAAGATCGCTTCGCCGCGCTTAGCAGCCGCCATATCAAACACGCGGTCGTTCGGTAAATTCGGCTCATCGAATGTTTCCAGGTAGCGGACCAGTGGCATAAACCGATATTCGTTTACCCAGTAATTATATTCAGCACGCGATTCTGGATTATCAATATCGCTTGGGGTAAGAGTGATGACCGAGCGGACGAAATTAATCAGGTCAAACGAACCGCCGTGCCAACCCAGACCGGACTTGTACTTGAAACCATACTGCTTCTGAACATTTTCATCGGTCACGATATTGGACAAATCGAGAATGCGGGTAATGGTAAAGGCTCCGTCGTCTTGCATCGGCGGCACCATAAAATCCAACACCCCGCTCCAGGCTGTCCAGCCCTGCGCCTGCTGTAACAGGGTTGCAGAAATCCGGTCGCGATCCTCCTGGGTAGAACCGGCCTCCAGTTCCTGGTTCACGGCAAGGAATTCGGGGATACCGCCGGGCTGGAAGTAACGCGCCATAACCACCGGATAATTCAGTTCCTGCTGTACCCCGGGCAGCACTGTGCCGGCGAGAATCTGCTCAGCCGTCTCATCCGGATAGCCAGCCAGATTTGGGGCCTGGAACAAAAACTGCATTGGCAGCTGCCCCTGCACAGAGACCATGCGCGAGTAATCAAAATCGGTATTGCCTACGCCGACGGCGTAGTTGCCATCGCCCATCTTTTTAAAGTGACAGGCAGCACAGGTGAATGCATACACCGGCACAGAGCTGCCAAACACACCACTGCTGTCGGCGATGCCCACCGGCAGCTGCTTGGGTCCGACGCTCGGGTCAAAGGGAGATGGTGGAATCGTGGCAACTGGATTCGGGTCGGGATACATACCAAAATTGGCGAAACCCGGGCCGAAGTAGCCCTCGAAGTTCCTGAGCATAAAATTCATCATCGACTTTGGCGGGCCGGTAGTATCGAAAGTCCCGTAGAAGAACAGGTACTTGCCGCACTGCAACAGCTTTGCCTCATCGTAGTTATTGACAAAGTTATCAACAATATACTGCTCCTGGTCGGACAGTACCGCCATACTCACTTCATTATCATCGAGCTGGCTGAGCACGGCATCGTTATCCGCCAGGTACTGATCCAGATCTGTCTGATATTGATCACAGGCTGCCTTGGTCGCATCGTATTCTATGACCGTCGCCAGATCCGGCCCCACGTCATTAGTGATGCCATTGAAAGACTGATAACCCGGTAAAGGGTCTGCCTGAACTGCGGTTGCGGTTAAAATCACTGCAAATAACAGTAAAACTCCTCTGGTTGAACTTACCATCGCACTATTCCTATTAAGCATTGAGTTTATTATTGCTTTCTACCTTGACATTCCATGTCGTGCTGCTCATATATGCCGCCAAGTGAATGGCGGTAACTACCAAAATATCCCCTTACAACCCGGAGAGCGAAAATTCCCATTAGAATTCCACGGTAAAGCCAATACCGTAATTACGCGGCGGGGTATACTGACCAAAATTTGCAACAGGCGGGATCAGGATAACTCGCGCATAACGCTCATCAGTCAGGTTCCTGCCATACACGCTCAGCTCGTATTTATCATTAAAGCCCACACTGATACTGACATTATGAAAAGCCGTGGAATCTACCTGCCCCAGGGGATCATTCCCAAAGATCGTCTGGTACTTGTCTCTCCAACGATAATTGTAGTTGAGCGATAACTCGGCAAAACCAATATCCCGAACGTAATCCAGTCCCAGGCCAAACGTTTTTTCCGGTGCATTCCGTATTACCAAGCCGGAGTTATCGGTGGCAATTCCATCACCGGTAATGTCCGCAAAGAACTTATCGTATCCCGTATCGAGAAGTCCCAAATTCGCAGACAGGCTGAGATCATTAGTGATGGAAGCCATCAGCTCCAACTCAAGTCCTTTGATTCCCACATCCGCCGCATTCCGCACTACAGTACTTACCGATCCGGTAGAATCCGGAACGATGACGTCTTCTTGCTTATCGGTATATTTACTGGCGAAGGCAGTAGCGTTCAGCCTCAGACGATTATTGAGCCATTCACTTTTGAGGCCCATTTCCACGGTGTCAACATACTCAGGATCATATGACTGCATTCCGTACACGTCCTGTGTACGCGCGAAAAATCCGCCACTCTTGAAACCACTGGCGAACGATCCGAACACCATCACATCCTCGGCCAGCTCATACTGAAGGGCTATCTTTGGAGAAAATTCCTGCCAATTATCCTTCAAATGGACAATTGGACCTGCAGGCACAATATCAACGTTCATCGGAACATAGGTGAAAGGACCACTGCCGCCATTGAATGTCTTGTGTTCTCTGGTAAAGCGTCCCCCCGCATTCAACAGCAATTTATCGGTAATCTGCCAATCGAGACTGGCGAATAACGCGTAAGCCGTGTTATCCCCATCGCCCGTCAGCCCCTGGGAAATATCTCCTGGATTGAAACCGCCTTCCGGGCCAAAACCGATTCCAAAGTAATACCACATGTCGTAGGAAGTTTGCGTCTGCCAGTAATCCGACTTCCAGTAGTAGAGACCCGTGGTGAGATTTACCGATTCGGTGAGATTCCCATCGGCACGCAGCTCCTGGCTGAACTGTGAGTAGTCATGCGCACCGAGCACCGTGACAAACGGTACCCGCGAGGCATCATATTCAAGACGGAACTGCTCCTCGCGCTTCACATAGCCGGTTATTGACGTGAGCTGCCAACTTCCCAAGCCAAGCTCCATCGTCAAGTTGGCATAGTCATTCGTCACCTCAGATGTATTCGGGGCATTAACGGAACTTTTGCCGGGACCGCTTTGGTCATCAAATTCCATACAGCCGGATCCATAGGGTACATCTGGTGAAATCGCCGACGGCAGGAACGGCTGATTCAAGGTCGACCAGCAGGCCATAGAATCTGTGGTGCGATTAAAATTAGACCAGGCACCTACTTCGGAGTTGTCCTTGATACGTTCGGCAGTGAGCGATACCGATAGTTGCTCCGTCGGGTCATATACAGCTGTTGCCCCCAATTGGCGGTAATCAACATCACCCAGATCATCCCCAATCAGACGATCCTTGATATATCCATCGTGCGCCAGCTTGTTGCCATAAATCTTCAAGCCACCGTTGTTACCCAGCGGCGTATTGACTACGGCATTGACTTCACGCCGATTCCACGACCCACCACCAACCTTCACCTTTGCGCCAAATTCACGGGTCGGCGCGGTGCGAATCACATTGATCGCACCGGCAATGGTGTTTTTCCCGAACAGGGTCCCCTGCGGCCCCCTCAGGACTTCCACTCGTTCGAGGTCGAAGTTATTCAGCAGTTCTCCGGCTGCGACGCCGATATAGACACCGTCGAGGATTACGCCAACCGGCGGATCCAGACTCTTGTCGGTTTCCTGGAAGCTGATACCGCGAATCGAAATAGACGCACCGTTATTTCCAGGGATCTGGTCAATGGAAACGTTGGGCACATAATTCTGAACGTCCTGAAGGCTCTGCACTGAGGGATCTTCGAGCTGTGCGGAAACCGCGGTGATGCTAACCGGAACATCCTGCATCGATTCGGCGCGCTTCCGGGCCGTCACTGTAACCTCTTCCAGTGCGCGAGTATCGGACTTGTCTTTTCCCTTGTCCTGCGCGCATACGCCGACAGGGAAAGCAGCCATAGCAGAAATACAACTGGTTAACACAATATTTGCGGGATTCTTAAGACTAATTCGCATTTTAATCTCCATCGATACATATCAACGGGTGATCGATCAGCAATGACAGCTTGAATCAACCACTACTGCGCAAACCATACTTCGGCTCAGGGGAGATACTTGCCAGACAAGGGCCCGGGTAAGAAACCCGTTACGGCTTTGATCGACAGTTCATGCCTTTCAATCGGAAAACCCTTTCCGCCCGAAACGGGAACCGATCAACAGGCCATCCGGAAAATCATGTTCTTGCAGGATCAACAATAAACAGGTGCAAGAGGTCGGCCCGCTCACGCGGGCCGTTGCGGGTTAGAAATCGGCCGTAAACTGAAAACCATATGTACGCGGCGCGTTGTACTGCCCCATTTGCGCGATGCTACCTATCTTTACAAGACGGGCGTAACGCTCATTGGTCAGGTTTCGGCCGTAGAGACTCAGGCGATATTTACTGTCTATCGAGAGGCTTATACTGGCACTATGCAAGCCCATGGCGTCAACATGGCCGCGGGGATCGTTGAAGAATTCGCTTTCGTAGTCGTCGGACCAGCGATAGCTATAACTGACTGAGAGCTCTCCCAGGTCGATATTCCTGTAATAGTCAAATCCGGCGCCGAGTGTTTTATCTGGAGTATTGCGCAATTTCAGATAGGTATTATCGGTAGGAATTACGCCCTCGCCAGGATAAGCCTCACCATCGACATCGGCAAAGAACTTGTTGTATTTCGCATCGAGCAGACCGGCCATCATATAGATATTCAGATTCGTGGTAATGACCGCCTGCATTTCCAGCTCAAGACCGGAGATACCTACGTCACCAGCGTTGCGGACAATGGTATTCACTTGGCCACCCGCTTCCGGCACGAGAATATCTTCCTGTTTATCGGTGTAATCCGACTTGAAAGCAGTGGCATTTAAACGAATGCGCTTATCCAGAAGTTCACTCTTCAAACCGATCTCGTAAGTATCCACATATTCTGGATCAAAAGAAGAAATGGCATTCACGTTTTGCGTGCGGGCGAAGAAACCGCCGCTCTTAAACCCGTTGGCATAAGAGGCAAATGCCATGATATCGTCAGAAAGATTGTACTGAAGCGCGACGCGAGGTGAGAACTCCTGCCAGTCATCCTTCAGCTTGCGAATAGGCCCGGCAGGGATAAACCCCTTGCCGAGGATCTTAGAGTCATAACGACCTGCGCCACCCTCGAAGCCCTTCTCTTCCCAGGTATAGCGGCCACCCAGATTCAATGACAGATCGTCGGTCAATTGCCAGTCGAGGCTGGCGAACAAGGCGCTCGCCTGGTTGGTGACGGTACCATCGAGATTGGCGCTCACATCACCAAGCGGCAAGGGCATCGGTATGAAACCGCCCATACCGTCGGGAATTGCGAAATCCGGGCCAAACGCGATGTAGTACCACATATCAAAGCTGTCCTGGTACTGGCGAACATCCGAGTCAAAGTAGTAAACACCGGCGGTCAAGTTGACCGCATCGTTAAACTTGCCATTCAGACGAACTTCCTGACTGAACTGCGAATACTCGTGCCCGCCTGTGACATTGAGCATGCGCACCGAACTGGAGTCGAATTCATGGTTGTATGTTTCTTCCCGATCCTGATAACCGGTGATTGAGGTCATCTGCCACCCCCCCAGATCCCAGTTCAAGGTCAGGTTTGCCAGGTTATCCTTGGTTGAAGCCTCATTATTCCCATTCATGGATACATGATCTTCATCACTGCCTTTATCCATGCTCATGCATCCGGCACCAAAATCCGGATTCGTCGGGTCCGCCGGCACAGTGATGACGCCGGGGATGTTGAGCCCCCCAATACTCGCCAGGCAGGTCAGGCTGGAATCGTCGTTGAAATTGGCAAATGCGCCGTGATCCGAATTGTCGTCAATGCGGTCATAGGCCAGCGACACATCAAAAGTATCGGTCACATCAAAGGCGACCATGGCTCCCAACTGCAGGTAGTCCATACCACCGGCGTCTTTACCCGTGGTGGTATTTTCCCAGTAGCCGTCCGACTTGGATTTATTGACTGAGAGTTTCAGGCCGCCGGTGGATGTAAGCGGAGTGTTTACGATAGCCTTGGTCTCGACCAGGCCATAATCGCCAACACCGACCCGAACCTTCGATCCCAATTCCTTGGTGGGCTTGGATCGGATCACATTAAGCGCGCCTCCGGTGGTATTTTTACCGAACAACGTGCCCTGTGGACCGCGCAATATTTCGACGCGCTCGAGGTCAAAGCTGTCCATCAGCTGACCTGCCGTGGTTCCCATAAACACGCCATCCAGAATCATACCGACCGGAGCTTCCATACTTTTATCGGGATCCTGGTGGCTGATACCGCGGATGGAGATCGCCGCGGCGTTGGCGCTTGCGGGGCTAAAATCGATATTGACATTGGGGGAGTAGTTGTTGAGATCCTGAATGTTTTTGACCGCGGCATTCTTGAGCTGGCTGGAAATTGCGGTAACCGATACGGCAACATCCTGCAGGGATTCCTCCTTCTTCCGCGCAGTAACGGTCACTTCCTCGAGGGCGAGCGTGTCTTCCTTCGCATACGCGACATGCGGCAATGCCGTTAGCGTTGAAACCGAACCCGCTAGAGCCATCCCCAACGTGATTTTATTTATTGTTAGCATTTCTCTCTCCATCGAATTTTGTGAGCACCGATTGGCTACTGACTTCCTGTCATTACAGCGAGGTGACAAGACCCACCGGTAACGGATTCAAAAGCAATCGCGGGCCGACATTTTGCTTTTACCCCAGCACGTCGGCCCAGCCCTACCACAAAACAATCAGGACATACTGTTTATACTACATTCCCTCCGAACGAAGTTGCAACCAAGTTTTTGCCCCGACGTTAAGTTATATTGATATATCAAAATGACATAAAAAGGCACATCTGGCAAGCAAATTTAAGCGCCAAGAATACGCGTATCTAATTGAATTTAAACGATTTTTTTATGCGGAAATGGCACATCGGCACGCATCCAGCGCGCCCGGCTCCACGGGGGAAAATGAGGTCACTGGAGATAGAGCGAACCCGCGAAACGGCGGATTACGCCCCCACGAATGTTTACCGCTGCGCAGCCATATTCACGCAGGTGCCAGCTCCGGATTGCGTTCAAACGCCGGACTATCCTTATCCACCGGTGACCACGGCTGTGCCGAGCTGCCCCAGCAACTTGAATCGACCGTCAGCCAGCCGCTATCGTCCAGTGTTCCCGCCTTGATCATTCGCAGCTCCGGCATCTCCTCTACATGGCTACTCACCTGGGAACCACAGGAGCCACAGAAGCCCCGGGTCACGTGTGCCCCCTCCGAGCCGGTGACAGTGAAGGTTTTCAGCTCCCCGTGTGTCAGCACTGCCGCCGCCGGCACCAGGACGATGGTCGACTTGCCACTCCCGGTCGTCCGGCGACAATCACTGCAGTGACAATGGAAAGATGAGATCACGGTGTCCCGTGCAAACTCATAACGACAAGCCCCACACAGGCAACCGCCTTTTGCGACTTCCGACATAGAACGCTCCTCCTTGGTATAACCATGCACACGGTAAACACTCCGGGGCCACTTTGATTCATCCCCTCAGCACAGTCTTCTCTATAATCCATCACCGCTAACGCCCCCCCCCAGAAACCGGGACAGGCTCGCCTTGATTGACGCATGCCCGCAATCAGCGACTCAGAGGGTAATACCGCTCATCCAGTTTGCGTGAAATCCGTTGGGCACCCGCGCCGGAATATGAATTTTGGCCAATGGCCCGCGTGTCAGGTCACCTGCGCTCAAGATGGACAGGAAGGCCCCCTCACCCGGGCAGGTAACGTATGACATCAGGTAGCCATCCTCTTCCTTGTCGCTATCGGGGTTGGGGATATGCACCGGCTCGCCGGCATTTGCCCCTTCACCGAAGTCCCAAAGCTGGCTGGTACCGCTTTCCATGTCATAGCGAATTGTCGCGTTATAGGCGTGATTCGGGCTTTCGCTCCGGCTATGCGTTGCGGCAGCCGCGAAACCATAGCGGTATTGAAGGCCACAGCGCCGCTCATCCGCCCGGGAAAACTCACAGTATGTGGGCCCAACCTTTTCATTGGTTACAGATCCAGTTAGCAGATCCAGCGTCAACCGATGCAAATTCCGCATCTGGGATTCAACACCGGTGCCCAGATCGTTGGATACCGGCATACTGTCCATCCAGATATAATCTACATAAAGCTTGTTGCCGCTATGAAACCCATTGCAGAAGTGCCAGCTAAAGAAGGTCGGTGCCTCGAACCAGACGGGATCCCCGCCGTCGCGGTGCACGGCAAATATCCGGGTTGGTCTCTCTGCCTCCCAGATAAACGGATTTTCTCCGCGCATAGCCGCTTCGATATCCGGAAATGCAGGAGCAAACAGACCGACGATATAATCCCCGCAAAGCTGAATATCGTGGATCATCGCCCGGCGGTGCATCCCATAAATCGGGATCGAACGCTTGTGGCGGCCGGCGCTATCAAAGATCTGAATGGTCAGGTAGGGTTCGGCGAACCGCTGGGTATTGGAAATCAGATCCCCGTTCCTGGCACAGATCTTCGGGTGCGCGGTCAGGCCGTCACCGGTCTGCAGCAGCCCGTGATAGTCAAATTCTTCAGCGGATTCCAGGTCGCTGGACAGGACATGCGGAAAACCTGCCTCAAACAGCGCGAATAGCTTGCCGCCATGGTAAAGCACGCTCGTGTTTGCCGGATTCTTGAATGGGTGGGCAGAACCACCGGCCGCCAGGGTTTCGGTATCGACCGGGTATGGCTTTCCGTGGCTTCCCCAACAGGCACGCCGCAGGGTCTCCTCAACCCGGAACCAGTTTGATCTGACCCAGCGATTGCGATAGTGAACGCGGCCGTCCTTGAAATAGACCGCATGGATCATTCCGTCGCCATCCACCGGGTACACATAGTGGTCCGGCTGCCAGGCCACGTTGGGGCCGTTGCGCATAAATGCACCGGTAATCTGCTGCGGTATCTGCCCCTCGACGTGCAGCCCTCCCTCCCCTTCATCAAACGTGGATTCTTCCAGTACCGGAGCATAATTACCCTGCAGGTAGGGGAAGCGCTCTAAATCCATTTCAGGTCGTGTTGTCATCATCACTTCACCCTGTCAAAAACGATTGGCGTCTTTGCCTATTACCGGGATGCCCAATTGAATAATTTAACCATCGGCCTAAGTCCCAGCAACAATTACGCGTCCTAAATCAACGTCATCTCTGGATCCGAATGCACTTTCCCCACAGCTTTCGCAAATAATTCGATATTGCCGGTCGACCAGTGAATATCCAGTTTCGACTTATATATTTTCCACTGTTTTCCAATGAGCCTATAGTGATTCGTGTATTCCCCGATTACGGTAGCAATATCTACCGCCCCGGCAATAGGTAATGTGGGGTCTGGAAACATCACGTGATCAGCGACGAGGTAAGCCCTGCAACTCGGGGATTCCCCACCAAGCAACACACGGTGGTTACTGATGGTATGGCGTGTTTTATCAAAGCCACCGATGTTGTGCTGCAGTTGCCGGACCCAGTCATCCGACTTCTTGGCGATACCGGGATCACCATCAGGATCGACGATCACTCCGTAGTCGATATAGACCTCGTCAGCAAAGCAGCTGCGGACCTGACCCCAGTTCTTTGAGTCGAGACCTTCCGCATAGCGGTTATAGTTGGCGATAAACGCCTGTGACAGCGCCGGCAGTTCCTCACTCGACATTGCGCCTTCCTCCCTGTAAATTCCGTATATCGGCATCGCCCCCGGCTGGGAATCGCGAGCCACCAGTCTGACTCAACTAAGCATCGGCGCCCTGCAATTCCCGTTTGAGAACCACGCCTTCTGTAATCGTCAATGTATTGTCGACCACCAACTCGGCACCATTCACCGCTACCGACTCATCGGATGCCAGAAAGAGGACCATGTTTGCCACATCTTCGGGATCCCCTACCCACATTTTTTCCAGTTCATCCGCCATGACAGGGTCAAACCCCCGCACAACGTCGTATACGCCCCGCAACATTGGCGTGGACATATTGCCAGGATGAATGGAATTACAGCGAACGCCGTAACCCTGCTGGGTACTCAGACAGGCGACGGACTTGGTCATACCGCGGATTGCACTCTTTGACGCGGCATAGGCAAAGATATTAGGGCCACCCTGGATGCTCGCGGTCGAAGAAATATTTATGATCGAGCCCTGCCCCTGCTGCTTCATCACATTAAGGGCATGTTTACAGCCAAAGAATGTGCCGTCGGTACCAACCGAGTGTATCTTTCGCCACATGTCTTCGGTCGTCTGTTCGATACTGGCCAGCTGAACCACCCCGGCGCAATTGACTAGAATATCGAGAGAACCGTGATCAGTAACAACATCATTGACGAGCTTTTCCCAGCACTGCTCGCGACTGACATCATGCTCTCGAAATGTCGCGCCCTTTATTTTTTCTGCCGCCGATTCTCCGGCCGCGCAATTTATATCTGTCATGATGACCGTGGCACCTTCTTCCGACAGCCGCCGAGAGGTTGCAAGTCCAAGACCTGACGCAGCACCAGTGACAATTGCGACTTTTCTTTCAACTCTTCCCATAGAACAATTACCCGCTCCGAGTAAACCAGACAACAGAGTCTTGATTGACCTAACAGCCTTCTCGTCTTTCGCCGACTACCATAGAAGCCGGTCATGCCGGACGAAATGGAAAACTCCCTGCCGGGAGTGATACAGCAATCCATTACGGCGATCCCGGCCAACGCCGCTAATACATCAGATCCATATGCTGGACCTCACATTCCTGCCGCAAGTGAGTGCCGAAAATATCCGCGCCAGCACGGCAGCTTATTGCGGGATCCCCGCCCCGGTATTGCTGCCGAAAAATTCGCCCACGCTGATGAGATTCTGCGATAACCAATTGAATTTATTGCTTTTATTTTAGCTTCTCTAAGGTCATCAGACTGCAACAAAGGCTTTGAGTAGCACATCGGGTATTGCAAACCCCAATCCAATTGAAAATACTCTATCAAATAAAACAGTCAATACATACTGTTTTCAAGCAAAATTTTGTATCATGCTCTGGAGCTGCCCAAGAGTGCGGCAATCACGATGAATGGAGCAGCGCCTTGCCAATTGACGACAACTGAATTTTTCTGTCTTTGCGCAGGTAAGATGATAGAGTTTGCGGGCTGTGGCAACCTTCGACTGGCGGGAGGAAACTTGACGAAGTAGTTCCTGATTGCCCGGTTGTGGAATAGCGACACTGAGAATAAGGAAAGCGATAATGAGTGAAGACCACGTAAAGAACTACGATGATGTCACCATGTACGGGCTCACCTCCGATAGAGAGGAAGCGCTATTGCGCAAGCAAAATGAGCTGACTTTTATCTGGACCAATAAAGAGGGGCACGGCCTCGGCGTAACAATGAGTTATATCTGGCGCCACGGCCGAATCTGGTGTACCGCTACCCGGCAACGTGCGCGCATGAAAGCTCTGGCACGGGACAATCGCTGCAGCGTGGTGATCTCCAGCGCCGGTACAGATATTGATGTGAGCCAGTCAATTACCTTCAAAGGTCATGCGATATTGCATACCGACCAGGAAACCAGAGACTGGTTTTATCCCGACTTTGCCAGCAATACGGTAAGCCCGGCGCCTACGCCGGAGCTGTTCGTGCAGTTTCTGGATACCGACGATCGCATTATTATCGAGGTGGTTCCGGAGAAGACCATCAGGTTTGATGGCGGCCTGATGCGTGACAAAACCGAGGAATCCGTGGCCAACGAAGCATAGCAACCTCTACCGTGAAGCCACCAACAGGCTGGCTGTAACGAAGCTTTGGGCCGGGAGATTGGTTTTAAGCCACAAAGGGCTTTTTCCTATTCGCAGTTCCCGGCGCCGGAGCGAACCTGCCGACAGCACGGAGACCGTCATCTTCCTACGCCGCCTTTTTTTTCCGGATTAAAAACTCCTCATCTCAAAATTCCCGACATCCCTTTGCCGGCAAAACCCTAGGATATTTTGCACCTCGCAATACTTTACGACAGGAAGCAGTGCGCACTTGCGGCAAAGCTCCGCACGGGGGCAGCCCCAATAACAGTCAATATTGACTGTTTTGTAGTTATGCCCCACTATTAGCAAAAGAAAAAGGGAGAAGCGGTATGACAGACGCAGTGATTGATGAAAATAGTGCTCTCGCGGGTATGGCGCTGTTTGACGACAAAATACTCAAATGTCCGTATCACTTTGACCAGACACTGCGAGAGCAGGCGCCGGTGCACCGGGATCCCGCCTCCGGAGTGTTTATCGTGTCGACCTACGACCTGGTGCGCGAAGCGCATAAGAACCCCACGATATTTTCCAACGACTTTGCCCTTGCCAAGGGCGCCGATGATTCGATCGATGAGGATATTGCCGAGGCCATGGGGCGCACTTATGATCTTGGCAAAGGTACCTTGCTGACGATTGATGATCCGCCACATCGAATCTACCGCGATGAACTCAAGGATTTTTTCCTGGCAAAAAAACTGGCCAAATATCGTCCATGGATTAAAGAGAGGTCCTCAGCCCTTTTCGATAGCCTGCCTATCGGCACGCCCTTCAATTTCATTGAGCAATTCACCCGCCCTTTTCCACTGTCAGTCATCATGCACGTACTGGGAATGCCAGAAGAAATGCGCGAACTGGCCTTCAAATGGACCGTCGACAATGTCACGGTATTTTCCCAGCTGGGTGATAAGGAAACACTTCTCGCGGCGCACGCCGGACTCAAAGACGAATACGATTGGTTTGCCGAAGCCCTGGATGAGCGACGGGCGAACCCCAGGGAGGACTTGCTGAACCTCGTTGCCCATGCGAGCTATGAAGGCCGGCCGCTTACCATTGAAGAGCAACTATCGCATTGCACGCAATTCCTGGTGGCAGGCAATGAAACCACAACCGCAACGCTGGCCGAAGGCATGCGCCAGCTCTGCCTGCACCCCGAACAGCAAGAGCGAATACGTGCAGATCACTCGCTGATACCCAACCTGGTTGAGGAAACGCTACGGCTTGCCTCGCCCACCTCGAATATGTGGCGTGTCGTCAAGTCAGACTACATACTCGGAGGCGTCCTTATCCCCGCAGGCAGTATGGTGCTACTGAAATATTTCTCTTCCAATCACGATGAGAGCAAATTCGAGAAGCCACTTGAGTTTGATATTTCCAGGCCCAATCTGAACCGTCATATCGCCTTCGGCTTTGGCTCGCACGTCTGTATCGGCCAGCATCTTTCAAAGCTGGAAATGATCATTGCCTGGGAAACCCTGCTTGGCAACAGTTCCCGATTTAGCCTGGCGTGCAAACCCGGAGAACTTGAGTATATGCCGCACCTGCTCTTGCGCGGTCTGAAGGAAATTCCGGTGATCATCGACAGGTAATGTGAGCGGGCCACAGGAAGAGTTTCCAGTGGTACTTAAAGCAGGACAGGAACAGGTCGGCAGGCCCCTGTTCCTGTCCGTTTCCGTGTCAATAACCCACCACTGCAACGGTCGATCATAATCCCCTGCCGAGGTAATTATCAGAAGCGCGGCAGGTGCCCCATCTGCTGGCCCCCTGAAAGGTCGAGTACCTGGCCATTGATAAATCCGGAGCGCTGGCTGTCTGCGAGGAACAGTACCGCCTCGGCCATATCTTGTACCGTACCCATACGCCCCGCTGGTGTATCATGGACGTAGGCATTGATCAACGCATCCATGCTGAAAAACGGCGCGGTCATATCTGTCTGAATAAGACCCGCGGCAATCGAGTTAAAGCGAACCCCCTGTTCAGCATATTCGACTGCGGCGACCTTCATCGCGTGATCGATTCCGGCGCGGGCGCCCGAATAAACTGCCAGCTCCGGCCCGGGTATCCGCGTCGTCAGAGAGGAAATGGTGATTACGGATCCGCCGCGCCTCATCGCCGCGGCCGCCCATTTGAAAAACAGTAAGGCACCAATAAAGCTTGTCTCGAGCGTGGGCCGAATACTGTCCGCATCAAGTTCTGCGATCCGGCCACCCGCGTGCATGCCGGCCGAGTTCACTGCAATATCCACATGCCCGAACTCCTCCAGCGCCCGGTCGAACAGGGACTGTATCTGGTCCTCTTCAGTCACATCACAGGGTACTGCAAGGCCATTGATCTGGTTGGCAAGCTCAGTTAACGGCTCCTTGCGGCGCCCGGCTACAGCGACTTTCGCCCCCGCAGCAGCCAACCTGCGCGCAATTTCACTGCCAAAATTTTTGCTCCCCGATGCACCGAGCACCACCGCGGTCCGGCCGTCCAAGCTACCCATGCGCTGTCTCCCTGGTCCTGAATCAAAAGCAATCGACAAACCTTGCGGATATCTCATTCCTGAGAATATCTTTCTTGACTTTTCCACTGGCGGTTCTGGGCAGATCTTGCACCACTTCGATGTGCTCGGGAATTTTTTGCCTGGCCATGCCGGCCTTACTTGCGAATGCCGCCACGCCCTTCAGGTCGATGGATAGTGGATTTCCAACCGGCACGATATAGGCGCAAACACCTTCGCCCAATCGCTCATGTGGCATTGCCACCACCGCCACCTCCCTGATACCCGGATGCTCGTACAGGACATCCTCGATTTCCCTGGCACTGATATTTTCACCGCCACGAATAATAATGTCCTTCTTACGGTCAGTGATCAGAATCGCTTGATCCTCTGTGCACATACCGATGTCCCCGGTATAGAAATAGCCGTCCGTATCGTGCGAAGCCCGGTTTTGCTCCGGGTCGGCATAACCCAGCATCAGCCCCGCACCGCGAACAGCTATTTCGCCTTCGCAACCAACGGGTAGGGAAGAACCGCTATCATCGACGATTTTTATATCGTAACCGTAGATCATGCCGTCTGTTGCGGCCGCCAGGCCCTGCTGGCCATCTCCCACAAAACCCTGGGTAATGACCGGCGCCTCGGTACTTCCGTAGACTCGAAAGGCGCGACAATTTTCCAGTTCGTCATAACACTGGTCAATAAGCTTCGGCGGTACGGAAGCGCCACCACATGCGAACAGGCGCATACTCGGCAATTTTGTATTATGTCGTTTTGCCGCCGCCAGCAACTCCACCAGAAATGGCGTTGCACCGACACTCGCGGTGGCAGCAATACGCTGGATAAATTCGACGGCGGCGTCGGCGTCCCAGCGCGCCATCAACGCCGACTTTACCGGCGTGATGAACGGGAGAACCATACCGGATCCATAGCCGGTAATATGTGTCACCGGGGACGGCATCAACATGATATCTTCGCCAGTGAGTCGCCAGCTTTCAACAGAGTTCTGGATAACACGGCTCAGCGTATTGTGACTGTGCAGTACAGCCTTCGGATTACCGGTAGTTCCGGAGGTATACAGAATAGTCTTGACACTATTCGGATCTATAGTCGGCAGTTTGGAGAGATCTGCCGGGTCGCTATCCAGCAGTGCTTCAAATCTGAGCATGCCGGCATAGTTGTCCGCGGCACGGACTGTAACGATATGTTGTAAATCCGGCAACTCCGCCTTCAATCGGGCGATCATCGAAGGGAATTCCAGACTTCTGACACGCTCTGGAATAAAAATCAGCTTGGTGCGCGCATCCTTGAGAATAAAACGCAATTCCCTGTCGCGGTAGATGGGGATCACCGGGTTAACGACAAGACCCATGGCGGATGCGGCAATATCCAGTATGACCGCTTCACGCCAGTTGGGTAACTGAAAGCTGATGACGTCACCTTGCTCCAGTCCAAGCTTCTGCAACCCGGTAATGAGCCGGCGAGCCTGGTCGGCGATCGACCCGAAGGTAATAGCAGGTTCATGTTCTAGGTAAATCGCCACGTCATCAGGACACATCTCGGCCTTGTGCCAGGCGCCATCGGCGATGGTCTTATTCGCCCAGAGATGCGCATCTCGATCGATCCGCTGTTGGTAAATTGGATTTTCCATGCATTTTCAGCCTAAGTGATTGGGCAGGGTTTGCGTCGCGAAAGCGGATTTGCCTAAAGCTCCGATAGCACATGGCCACCGTCTACAGTCACGGCAGAACCTGTCATCAGCGAGCCGGCATCGGATGCCAACAGTAAAAGCGGGCCATTCAATTCGTGCAGCTCACCGATGCGCTTTGTCGGCACTCGCTGTATCAGGGCCTGCCCGCCCTCAGTCTTGAACCACTCGCTGTTCAGGGGCGTATTAAAGTAGCCGGGGCACAGCGCGTTGACGCGGATATTATGCGGGGCAAACTCCAGCGCGGTTGCCTTGGTCAGATGCACCACCGCGGCTTTGGCTGCCGAGTAGTTGGAAAGAAACTTCTGCACCCGCTCGGCAGTGATTGATGCGATATTAACGATGCTGCCGGGTTGGCCCGCCGCCACCAGGCGTTTGCCCGCTTCCCGGGTAACGAAGGCAACGCCGGTCAGGTTGGTGTCTATCACATTGCCCCAGTCTTCATCATCAAGATCCAGCAACAACTTCGGAATCGTAATACCGGCATTGTTAATAACGATGTCGGCATGCCCAAAGCGGGCTTCGACCTGATCGAATGCCGCACGCACACTCGCCGAATCTGTGACGTCCATGTTAACCGGAAGCGCCTCGCCACCCTCTGCCTCTATTTCCGCGCAGGCTTCGTCAAGCAGCCCGGAACGCCTTGCCGCCAGCGCTACTTTTGCGCCGGCCTGTGCCAGCACCCTGGCGAAATGCAACCCGAGACCGCTGGACGCACCGGTCACCAGTGCCACTTTGCCCTCAAGACTGAAGGGCCGGAACAGATCTTTCATAGCATTCCCCACGCAATCGGTAGTATTGGTATTATTTCGCGTTTATGTATTTTTCCAGGGTCTGGTTAAAGTGGCGAACACGTACTTCCTGGTAGTTACCCAGGGTAACCGCCTTCTTTTTCGATGCCTTCAGGCCTTTCTGCACCTGCGGCAGGTTGGCGCCATCCTGGTGGAATACGTTGGCAAACCCTGCCCCCATCACTTCCGCCGCTTCGCTGAAGGGCTGATCGATACCAAGGCGGAAAGTCGCTGCATCCGGCGGGGATTCCTCCCCCTCCGGATACCTGGTCAGCAAGAAGATTTCCATGATGCAGCTGTCCACATCATCACCGTTCGGGCGATGCCGATAGGTAATTACCGTGCCCTGTCCAGCCCACGGGGCGAAGTTCGGGAACAATGAGTACAACGTCGAGTCCATCAACTCCGACATTGTGGTTTTTCCACTGAGGTCCTCACCTGCCTGCTGACTGGCCACCGGCAAGTTGAGTTCGGCATATTTCTCGCGCGCGGTCTGTCCCGGCGCCAGTTGCGGGCGGTCGGGCACACCGATCAGCTCCATCATCGCATCCAGCGATTGTTGCTCGGTGAACTGGTCCGCATGAGCCGGGTTGGGAACACCATAAGCGGTGATCGTGCGGCTGACATGGTCTCCCCATACATCGTACTGGGAGTTATCGATCCCCTGGAATGGCATCAGTTGCGGGTGAGTGGCCAGAGCATGGTAGGACTCAATGAACGCTTCAAAAGCGACCTTCCAGTTGCACGCGATGACTTTTTCAATATGTAATGCGACGAAGCGTTGTTCATGCTTCCACTGGTTCATATGCTCGGGCAGCACTTCCATGTAGTCTTCAAGCGATGGCGCATCCTCATCCATATTGATGAAGACCCAGCCACCCCAGGTGGCAACACGCACTTGCGGCAGCTTTGCCTTCGCCTTGTCAACGTGGGGAAAGTCCCACTGGCAGGGTGCACCCAGAAATTCGCCATCGAGATCCCACGACCAACCGTGATACGGGCAGCGCAGGTGGTCACTGTTACCCGCGCCCTTCTTCAACGCGCGACCGCGATGCAGGCAGGAATTGTGGAAGCCCCTGATTTCGCCCGATTCGGTGCGGGTCAGCAAAATGGAATCGTTGACGATATCGTACACATAATAATCGCCGGATTTGCGCAGGCGATTCTCGCGACAGGCGACCTGCCAGGTCTTTCGCCACACTTTC
The DNA here is from genome assembly GCF_039696035.1 of Microbulbifer sp. SAOS-129_SWC. Taxonomy (GTDB): domain Bacteria; phylum Pseudomonadota; class Gammaproteobacteria; order Pseudomonadales; family Cellvibrionaceae; genus Microbulbifer. Next base: position 1,487,795 of record NZ_CP155567.1, on the reverse strand, counting down.
TCGACTTCCAGATCAAAGAACTCCCGCGAGGTATACCGGTCGGTGGAGATATCCTCGGATCCCAGATAGGTCTCGGTACTCTCCAGCAGTGCCGGTGGCACTTCCACCGTTTCGATTTTCAGCAGGTCCTGAAAGCTGTCAGAGGGGTTGCGGGCCGTGATCTTTTCCGCGGTAAGCTCTACCGTATCGCTCATAGAGAATTCCTCTTTTATCGCTGCAAAATGGTCACGGCGCTGATACCGGGTGCGCCGTATACATGGGTGTAACCAAGTTTGGGATTATTGGGGACCTGCCTCGGGCCGGCGTCGCCGCGCAACTGCAGGCAGGTTTCATAGACCTGCCGCAGGCCAGTGGCGCCTATCGGTTCGCCGCTGGCAAGGCAGCCACCGTCCGTATTGACCGGCAGCTTGCCGCCAATAGCGGTTTCCCCGGCCTGGATCAATGCTTCCTGCTCCCCGTGCTCACAGAACCCGTTTTCCGCCATGTGCATCACTTCAGCGCCGGATTCGGTATCCTGAAGCTGCAGGACATCGATGTCCCGGGGACCGACTCCGGCCATATCGAACGCGGCCCGCGATGTGTCGACGGTTGGCCCGTCGACCTGCTGTAACGCCTGCGAGGGTGCAAAAACTTCGAAAGAACCGTAGCGACGAGAACGCAGCGCAGCACCCTTCAGGTAAACCGGCCTGTCGGTGTAGCGCCGCGCCTGGTCTGCACGGCAAATAACCAGTGCCACGCCCCCCTCTCCCGGGGCACAAAACATAAACTTTGTCAGCGGGTCACTGATCATGGTCGAGGTTAAAATTTCCTCTTCGCTGATCTCCTCGCGACGCCAGGCGTTGGGGTTCTTCGCCCCATTGCTGAACGCCTTGCTGGCGACCTTAGCCAAGGTGCCTGCGCTGATATTGAATGCATGCATATAGCGCTGGATCTTCATGGCAAAGAACTGCGTCGTCAGCATCAGTCCGGTTTCGCCGTACCAGGCCCCGATTCCCATCTGACGCGGATCGGCATTGAAGGCACCGCGGTCATGCTTGTCGAAGCCCACCACGATACCGATATCGTATTCGCCAGATTTGATCGCGTTATAAGCTGACAGCAGGGCACTTCCACCAGTGGCACACCCATTGGCAACATTGATAAAGGGCATTCCGGTTAGCCCCAACTCGTTAACCAGGGCGTCGGCACTGCCGGCACTCGCACTGCCACCGAAGCCGAATTGCATATCGCGCCACTCGACACCGGCGTCTTTGAGTGCCAGTCGCGCCGCAAAAGCCCCCTGCTGTAATCCACTGCGCTCCGGAGTTCTTCCAAACGGATGAATACCTATGCCAACAATTGCTACGTCCATGGATGCTTCCTGCCAATTTTTACGCTGTGCGTGCCGACTCTCTTCTGCGCACTGGTAGGTTTATATTCGCCAGCGCGGAATGACTTATGATGCCGGAGTCACGGCTCTACTGTTTAATTCACCGCCTTGAAAGCGAAGGTAACGATCTCGTTGCCCACGTCGTCATAACGAAACGTCTCGATGACCAGCTCCATATCCATACCGATAGCAAGGTCCCTGGTGGTATTCTCGACCAGCCGGCTTTCTACACACACAGCACCCGGCAGCTCGATATAGCCAACACCATATGGTGTGAATGTATCCACGGTCTCACCCGAGTTATATGGGGACTTGGGCATAAACCCCTGGATCGTCCAGGTCCACAATTTTCCACGGCGCGGCAGTTCCTCGACAGCAACTTCCTCACTGCCGCAGGCCGGGCAGCTGGCTTTACACGGGAACTCCGCGATTTTGCACTGCCGGCAGCGACTGCCGAGTAACGCCGGGTTATCTGACGGCCAGGTGAACAGGCCATCGGCGATAGGTTTTCTCTCGGTCATGGTTATCCCCCTGGCCCCTAGCTGTGAATTGCCTGATCGAAGGCATCAAGTACCGATTCATGCATGGCTTCCGACATCGTTGGATGCGCAAAAACGGTTTGCGACAATTCCTCCTCCGTGCTCTCCAGCTTGCGGGCGATGACATATCCCTGGATGAGCTCGGTCACATCTGGACCGATCATATGCGCGCCGAGAAGTTCGCCGGTCTCTTCATCGAACAGGGTTTTGACAAACCCCTCGGTCTGGCCAATGACCTGGGCTTTACCCGATGCCTGTAGGTCAAAGCGGCCGACCCGGTACTTAATGCTCTCTGCCTGTGCCTGCTGCTCGGTCATACCCACGCTGGCGATTTGTGGAGCGCTGTAGGTACAGGCGGGGATACCCAGGGGATCCAGGGGTTCAAGATCCGGTTGCCCGGCAATTTTTTCCACGCAGAGAACCGCTTCGTGGCTGGCTTTGTGTGCCAGCCAGGGTGGCGCGGTCATATCACCGATGGCATAGAGCCCGCTGACGGAAGTCTCGCACCATTCATTGACCACAACCTGGCCGCGCTCCAGACGTACCCCCTGCTCCTCCAGGCCAAGGCCCGCGGTATTGGCGGTAACGCCTACCGCGAGGATCACGCGCTCAAAAGTACCGCGGTACTCTCCGGATGCCGTCTTCCAGGTCACGCTGGCCGCTGAATTTTCCACTTTCAGGCTCTCGACCGTACCGCCGGTAAAGAAGTCGATTCCGCGCTTGCTGAAATAGCCCAAGGCCGCTCGGGAAATATCGCGATCTTCCTGGGGCAGGATACGGTCGAGCTGTTCGATCACCGTCACCTTGGTACCGAAACTGCGGTAGAAGCTCGCAAATTCGATGCCGATCGCACCGGAGCCAATCACCAGCAGTGACTCTGGCAAACGCGCTGGTGTCATCGCATCCCTGGCGGTCCAGATTACTTCGCCATCCGGCTCCATACCCGGGATTACCCGGGGGCTGGCGCCGGTTGCCAGAATGATATGAGGCGCCGTGACACGGTGGGTAACGACACCCGCTTCACAGACTTCGAGTTCACCCGGGCCGGACAGACGGGCCGCACCGCGGATGACTCTGATGCGGTTCTTATCCATCAGGTAATCGATTCCGCCACTCAGGCGGCTGGCAATATCGCGGCTGCGCTGCACCACCCTACTGATATCCACATCGCCGGCGCTGACATCCAGGCCATACTCACCGGCCTTGAGAATCGACTGGTAAACCTCGGCGCTCTTCAGCAAGCTCTTGGTAGGGATACAGCCCCAGTTCAGGCATATCCCGCCCATATGCTGCTTCTCGATAATGGCGGCTCGCATACCCAGTTGTGCCGCCCTGATCGCCGCCACATAACCGCCCGGGCCGGCGCCGACAACGGCGATATCAAACGCCTGATACTCCGCTTCTTTAGCTTCCACGGCCATTTTCCTTACAGCAGCATTGAGGCAGGGTTCTCGAGCAACCCTTTCAGGGCGCGGAGGAATTTCGCCGCGGTGGCGCCATCAATCGCGCGGTGATCGCTGGACAGGGAAATTCGCATGACGGTGGCGGCGAGGATCCTGCCATCGCGGACCACCGGCTGCTCCCGCGCTGTGCCGACAGCCAGGATTGCGGCCTGCGGCATATTGATGATGGCGTCGAACTGATCGACGCCATACATTCCCAGGTTGGAAACGGTGAACGAGCCGCCGCGGATTTCATCGAGTGATAGTTGGCCGGACTGTGCCCGCTGGACGAGCCGCTGCGTTTCCGCCGCAATCTGCGGCAGGCTTTTGCAATCGGCTTTACGGATCACTGGTGTCACCAGGCCACTTTCCAGTGCCACCGCCACCGAGATATCTGCCTGCTCGAAGTGACGAATGCGGTCTCCGGCAAACTGCACGTTGACCGCAGGTACCTGGCGCAGCGCGCTGGCACACGCCTTGACAATAAAATCGTTGACAGAAATACGCTGGCCGAGCTCGCCATTCATGTAGCTCCTCTGCGAGAGCAGGCTGTCGAGCTCGATGTCAACGCTGACGCGGTAGTGCGGGATGCTCTGCTTGGCCTCACTCAGGTGTCTGGCGATGGCCTTGCGCATGCCGCTGAGCGGTTCTTCGCTGTAGTGCTCTACTCCGCTGGTCGCGCGCGCCGCCTGTTCGATATCGCGCTTGGTGACCCGCTGGTGACGGCCGCTGGGCGTCACGTCGTTCAGGTTGATATTGAGCTTTTTCGCCAGGCGTCGCGCCACCGGGGTGGCCGAGGTACGCGAATCGTCGGCGGTGGAGCGCTCTTGCTCCGCTGCGGCAACACGGGCGGCCTTGGCCCGGATACGGATACCTGCCGCTTTCTCTACATCCCACTTAGAGACCCGACCGTGGCGACCGGTGGCGGCAACGTTATGCAGGTTGATCCCATGCGCCCTGGCAATGCGGCGCGCGACCGTCGACGCCTTTACCGCCGAATCGTCGGGATCGTCCTCGAGCGCGCGGGTCGTGTCCGCAGCGGGCGCTGGCTGCGCTTCGGCTTGCGCCGTCGCGACGGCCGGCTGCGCTGTGGAATGGGGTTCTTCACGTCCGACCAGCGGTTTGTTCAGGGCGGCGGCATCCGGGGTATAGCTGGATATAAACGCATCGACCTCCGCCTCGCTGACCTCGCCCTCGGCAACCACACCGAGCAGCATCGCGACCTTATGGATTTCACCCGGCTGGGCGACAATCCTGACCAGCGTGCCGCTACAGGTACTCTCCGCGGTATTGACGATTTTCGAGGTCTCTATATCGACAATTTCATCACCGACAGAAACTTCGTCACCGACGTCGACACGCCACTCGGTGATCTCGCCCTCCTCCATCGACATGCCCCACTTGGGTACGGTTATCGCGTGCAATGTGCTCATCAGGCATACTCCAGTACGTCGCGGATCGCGCTTTCAATATCGGACTCCTGCGGCATCCAGGTGTCCTCCAGATTCGGGGCAAACGGAACCGGAGAGTGCGCAGCCGTCACTTTCCTGATTGGCGCGCGCAGTGAATCGAAAGCCTTTTCCGCGACGATGCTGGAGATATCCGCAGCCAGGCCGCAACGCGGTGTCATCTCGTCCACCACAATCAGGCGCCCGGTCGTTTCCACGCTTTCGAGGATTGCCTCCTCGTCGAGCGGGGATGTGGTGCGCGGGTCGATCACGTCGCAGCTGATACCCTCGCTGGCAAGCCGATCCACGACTGCAAGGACTTTGTGCATCGGGTTGGAGATGGCAACGATTGTGAGATCGCTGCCTTCGCGGTAGAACTTTGCCTCGCCAAACGGCACGGTGTACATCTCGTCTGGAACTTCACAACTGGTGTCATAGAGGATCTTGTCCTCGACGAAGATCACACAGTCATTGTCCTGAATCGCCTGCAACATCAGCCCTTTCGCATCGTAGGCATTGGTGGGGCAAACCACTTTCAGGCCCGGCACCATCGTTACCATTTGCGTGAGGTTCTGTGAGTGCTGCGCGCCCGCGCGCCAGCCGGCACCAGTGGTACAGCGAATCACCATCGGGCACTGCGCCTTGCCGCCGAACATGTAATGGAACTTGGCCGCCTGGTTATAAATCTGGTCAAAGCAGACGCCGAAAAAATCCATGAACATGAGTTCAGCCACCGGGCGCAAGCCGGTTTGTGCGGCGCCGGCGGCGGCGCCGATAATGGCGGATTCGGTAATCGGTGTGTCGATCACACGGGCTTCCCCATAAGCGGGCAGCAACCCTTTGGTGACCCCCATCACACCGCCGTATGCATCCCGTGATCCATCGCAACCAGCACCACCGGAAACTTCTTCACCGAGCACAATCACGGTGGAGTCTTCGCGCATCGCCTGGTGCAACGCTTCGTTGATTGCTTCTCTGTATGTTTTGACTGGCATCCTGTCGACTCCAAATTGTATTTCTTGTATTTCCAAGGTACGCCCGAGGGTTAGTATGCGGAGCTGTATACATTCTTCAGCAGTTCAGAATCATCGGGTGCCGGCGCCGCAAGCGCCGCTTCCGTCGCTTGCTCGATAAGCTCGGCCACCTCCTGGTCGACACGGTCGAGATCCTTGGCTTTGACGATTTTTTCCTTGAGGGCGCGCGCCCGGGCGATGGCGAGACAGTCCTGATCTTTCATCAGCTTCTCGACTTCCTGCTCTCCGCGATAGGCCTGCGGGTCGCCCTCGAAATGCCCCTTGAAGCGCGGCACATTGGCCTCGATAGTGACCGGGCCCTTGCCGGCACGACAGTGTTCCACTGCTTTTCGGCACGTTTCATATACGGCAAACAGGTCGGTCCCATCGACTTGATAGGCCGGCATGCCGAATCCCTGGGCACGGCTGGCAATATCCCTGGAGCCCACCGCATAGCTCGCGTGAGTACCTTCGCCATAGCCATTGTTTTCAAACAGGAAAATTGCCGGCAACTTCAAGACGACAGCCAGGTTCATCGCCTCGAAAGTGGTTCCCTGGTTCGAAGAGCCATCCCCCCCGAACGCCACACCAACCCGATCGGTACCAAGCGTTTTTGCAGAAAGTGCCGCACCGACAATAATCGGTGGGCCACCTCCGACGATGGCATTGGCGCCGAGCATACCTTTGTCAAAATCAGCGATGTGCATCGAGCCGCCCTTGCCATCGCAGAGACCGCCCTGCTTGGCCATGATTTCCTTCATCATGGCCCCCACGTCCGCACCTTTTGCGATGCAATGGCCGTGTCCGCGGTGGGTACTGATCACGTAGTCATTATCATCAAGCAGGAGGCAGATCCCCGCCGCAACCGCTTCCTGGCCCGAGTACAGATGCAGGAACCCGGGGATATTCCCCTTCATAAACTGTTCGCTGATTCTGTCTTCAAAAGACCGGATCGTGCGCATGGCGCGATAGGCTTGCAGAAATTTCTCTGCATCGAGCAACTGCTCGGTGGATTTTGGCTCCAGGAGCGAGTTCGTTTCAGTAGACATAGGTTGCCTCGATTATTATTGCCTGTTCTTTTCCCTGATCTGGCACCGAAAATTTCTGCTTGCACACTTGCGCGCGGTCGCTGGTTTTGGTTACAGAGTCAGGTTTTGCATCCAGTTAGCGTGAAAACCATTGGGGATTCGTGTAGGTACGTAAATCTTGGCCACTGGTCCCGCGGCTACGTCGCCGGCCGAGATAATGGACAGGTATTGGCCCTCACCGGGGTTGAAAACGAAGCACATGAGCCAGCCGTCTTCTTCATGTGGACTATCGGGATCAGGAACATACACAGGTTCACCGGCGTTCGCCTGCTCGCCATAGTTGAACAGGGCGGTTTCTCCGGTATTGAAATCGAACCGGCCGGTACAGTTGTAACCGTGCGCATCGTCCCACTGGCGATCGCTGGAAGCGGCGAAACCATAGCGGTATGGCTTGCCCATACGGCGTTCATCGACACGGGAAAACTCGCAAAATACATCGGAGAACTGTTCGTTGGTCAGGGTCCTGGTGGCCTTGTCCAGGGTCATGCGGTACATGCGTCGCGGCTGCTTCTCCACCCCGGTATCCATCGCCTGGGTGAAAGGCATACGGTTGATCCACACATAGTCGATGATGATCTTACCGCCGCGCTCAAATCCGTTGCAGAAATGCCAGCTGAAGAACGCCTCGGTTTCGTAAGTGACCACCTCTCCTTTTCCATCACGAGGTATCACCAGAATTTTGGTGCCCTGTTCCGGCTCCCAGGAAAATGGATCCTCGCCGCGCATTGCCCTCGTTACGTCATGGAAGGCCGGCGCATAGAAGATAAGCACGTGGTTTTCGGTAATCTGCAGGTCGTGAATAATGGCCTTGCGCGCAAATTGCACCGGGATCGTCTGCTTGTGGTGGGCGTGCTTGTCAAAAATCTGCAACCAATAATTGGGGCTGTCCCAACGCTGGGTGCAGCTGATCAGGTCTCCTGTGTCCGGGCAGATTTTTGGATGGGCGGTGAGCGCATCCCCGGGCTTGAGCGTGCCCTCGTAGTCATATAGCCCGACTGTGCTCAGGTCATTTTGCAGAAGGTGCGGAAAGCCGCCCTCCCACATGGCGAGGAGTTTTCCACCGTGATAGATCACATTGGTATTGGCGGTATTTCGCACCGGGTTTGGATCGCCGCCCTGCTCTATGACCTCGGCGGGCACCTCGAGCAGCTTGCCAACACTGCCGTAGATGGTGCGGCCAAACTGGCGTTCGGTCTTCAGGTGACTGGTTTCTACCCATCGATTCTTGTAGGTGGCCTGCCCGTCCTGCAGGTAGATCGAATGGATCATACCGTCGCCATCGAGGGGATAGACATAGTGGTTCGGTTGATAGGCGGTGTTCGGGCCGTCGCGCATGAACGCCCCGGTCAGGTTCGCGGGAATATTCCCTTCAACACGCAGCTCCCCGGGACCGAAATCACTCTCCTCCAGGACCGGCGCGTAATTCCCCTGCAGGTAGGGAAAGGCACTTAAATCCATGTGACGCTCCTCGAAATCTATTGTTCTTTTACGGAGGCCAACGGCACTTTCAGGCCTACGGTGGAAAAATACTAACAGCTCCAGCCTAAATAAAACAGTACCGATTGTTTCTTTTTGGCTCATTTGCCGCTAGAGTCGCAAGCAGTCAACTGGGAGAGCCGCAATGAACGCCAGCGCAGAGCGGAATAGAGGGCCGGAAGTAGAACGGGAGCTGCGGGCACTGATGGCGCGCTACTGCGATGCCGTCAACCGGCAGGATGGCGACGACTGGATCAGTTGCTGGGCCGACGACGCGCAGTGGGTACTCATGGGCACCGGGGTAAGCGGTCAACGGGACATCCTGGCCCTGTGGCAACAATTGATGTCCGGCTTCGACTTTGTGCTGATGCTGCCCAGCTCCTGCCTGTTTGCGGTGGAAGGCACCACCGTCACGGGGCACTGGTACCTGCAGGAATATACGCGCGATAAACACGGTAATTCGACAACCAATATCAGCCGTTACCGGGATACCTACCGGGAAGTAGACGGACAGTGGCGCTATCAAACCCGGGAGTGCCACTTTATTGTCAGTGGCGCTGCGGGACTTGATGGACCCTACAACCCCCTCGTCAAGCTGCCCGGAAACCCGCTTCAGATCACCGATTGAGCGTCGCTGCACTCCGGTAACGCAGGCGGTTCATCGAAAAAGTGCAGCGCAAGATTTGCCGGGTAAGGCTGCGCACTCAGCCGGAGATGCAGCCCGCAAACGGCTTCGCGGCACGCCAGCACGCTTTTCCACCACCTGAACAGATACCCGGTGAGCCACTGCCAGTGCATGAATACCGGTAATCACTCGGGATTATGAATAATCAACTTGCCGTTATTTGAGCCATTGAACAGTTTCAGGAAGGTCGGCAAAACATTATCCAGGCCGTCGACGATATCCTCCCGGAACCTGAGCTTCCCGGCCATCATCCAACTGGCCAGCTGCTCTACCCCCTCGGCAAAACGGTCCTGATAATCAAGCACGACAAAGCCCTGAATCGTGACGCTCTCGGCAACCAGCTGCCACAGGTTCTTTGGCCCGGGCGCATCCGGGTCGTTATAGGTGGAGATCCAGCCACAGACTGCGACCCGCGCGAACTTGTTCAGGCACATCAGTGCGGCGTCGAGAATCTCCCCGCCCACATTATCAAAATAGACATCGACACCCTGCGGACATGCCTGCTGAATAGCCGCCTGATAGTCGCCGCACGTCTTGTAATTGATTGCCCGATCGAAGCCGAGTTCACTGGTAATCCAATCGCACTTTTCGTCGGAACCGGCGATACCCACAACGTGACAGCCCTGCATTTTTGCGATCTGACCAACGACGGATCCGACCGCACCGGCGGCGGCACTGACCAGCACCGTCTCCCCGGCCAGGGGGCGCCCGACGTCCAACAGCCCGAAATAGGCGGTGAGGCCTGTGGGGCCGAGCACGCTCAAGAAGTTGCTCAGGGGGATACCCGAATTCTCATCGAGCTTGGTCATGGTGGCGGCGCTGCCGCGGGTATAACGCTCCCAGCCCCCCAGCGACATCACGATATCCCCCTCCCGAAGCAGATCGCTGCAGGACTTCACCACCCGGCCGATCACCGAGCTGCGGATCGGATCGCCAATGGCAATGGGCTCGATATAGTTATTTGCCTCACTCATCCAGCCGCGAATCGCCGGATCCAGGGAAATATAGAGATTCCGGATGATGGCTTCACCAGCGGCCGGTTCCGGCAGCGGAACATCCCGGAATGGTACGTCACTGGGCGTGGGCAGAGTGGTTGGGCGGGATGCCAGATAATACTGCCGATTCATTGGTTCAGTCATATCCCCTGTCGCTCCTGGCTATGCGCTGTCGCGGTCAAGTTGAAATAGAAATCAACACTGGTCGGTTCGAATCTCACCTCATTTCCACCAGCGGAACGCAGCCAACATCAACAGCCATCAGCAGCAACCGGTGACGACACGGCCAGGGCACTCGAAACCAATCACGGTAAACACTTGCCCGGCACTCCCCGATCGGGATCGGTCGGCAGAATATAGCCTCGACAAAAAAAGCAGTCAACCCTGATTGTTTTATGGCAATGGTTCTGGTAGCGTCAGGGTAAGTGCCAGAGGTTTTACGCTTTTGCCAACACAGGAAATCACTATGACCGTACTGATTAACGGAACCGTTGATATAAAAGCAGAAGAGCGGGCCGAAGCCCTCGCCGCCGCCGCCGAACTGATTCCGGCGACCCGGGCACAGAAGGGCTGCAAGCACTATGTCTGGTCTGCCGATCCCACTTCCGATACGCGGATTTACGTTTATGAGAACTGGGAGTCGAGCGATGCCCTGAACGCCCACCTGTCGGGGCCGTATTACGCGAAGATGCTGGCGATCCTGGGCAGATTCGGGATTCTCGATACGATGGTTTCGAAGTTCAAGATTGCCATCGAAGAACCGGTCTACGATCCAGACGGAAACCCCAGGGGAGACTTCTTTACCGTCTGAGCGCTGCTGGCAGGGTTACACGGCCGAAAAACCAATCACGAATTCGGTGGCTACATCATGCAACAAAAGAATCAGAGCGATCAGGTAAAAACATTTTGCCGCTTCTGCCACGCCAATTGCCCGATGGTGGCTACCGTCAAGGACAATAAGCTCACTGCCCTGCGGCCGGATACCGACAACGAGATTTTCGGCGGATATACCTGCCTCAAGGGGCGACAGATGCCCGAGCAGCTGTATCTTCCCGAGCGTATCCAGGCCTCACTGAAGAAAAACAGTGAGGGCGGCTGGACTGAAATCAGCAGCGCCCAGGCACTGGATGAAATTGCCGGAAAATTACAGGAACTGCGCAAAAAGTACGGCCCGCGCAGTATCGCCAGCTATAACGGCACCGTTTCATTCCAGAATTCCGCCACACACCCAGTGGCCAAAGCCTGGCACGTGGCACTGGAATCACCCTCATACTACACGAGCATTACCATCGACCAGCCGGCCAAAGTCGGTATCGGCCAGGCGCGCATGGGGTTCTGGCTGGGGGGCAATCACACCTGGCAGGATTCCGATGTTGCGCTGATTATCGGCAACAATACGCTGGTCTCGCATTTTTCGATTCCGGGCGGCATCCCCTCCTTCAGCCCCAGCAGCGCCCTGCGCGAAGGGAAGAAGCGGGGCATGAAAATTATTTGTGTGGACCCGCGCAAATCGGAAGTTGCCGCACGCGCGGACCTCCACTTGCAGGTAAAACCCGGTCAGGATGCGGTATTGCTCGCCGGACTGCTGCATATCATCCTCGACGAGGGGCTGCACGACGCCGACTTCTGTAGCGAGAACATCACCAATCTCGACGTCTTCAAGGCCAGCCTGGAACGCTTTACGCCCGAATATGTCGCCGCGCGCACCGAACTCGAGCGGGAAGACATTATCACCGCCGCGCGCCTGTTCGCCGCCGGCCCGCGGGGCTCGGCGACAACCGGTACCGGGCCGGAGATGGGGCCCTACCCCAACCTGGTGCAACATCTGACCCAGGCGCTCAACGCGATTTGCGGCCGACACTACCGCGCCGGGGAAAAACTCCCCAATGCCGGTGTGCTGTCGCCACCGATGCCGCGCCCGGCACAGGCGATTCCCCCGCAGCCAGAATGGTTGACCGGTGTGCGCAGCCGGGTGTCCGAGGATATTGGTGAAGTCACGGTGCTGACTGCCAACGGGCCGATCAAGGAGATGCCCACCGCGATCTGCGCCGATGAAATCCTGCTGGAAGGCAACGGCCAGATCAAAGCGCTGATCGTGATCGGCGGCAACCCGCTACTGGCATGGCCGGGTCAGGCCAAGGCCTACGAGGCGCTGAAAAGCCTCGAACTGCTGGTCTGCCTGGATTACAAAATGTCGGTCACTGCCGAGCTCGCGGATTATGTGATCGGATCGAAACTCTGTCTGGAGCGCGATGACCTCACCGTGCTCACGGATATCTGGTACGAACAGCCATACAGCCAGTACACCAAGACCGTTGTCGAGGCCGAAGGGGATGTCATCGAGGAATGGGAACTGTTCTGGGAGCTGGGCAAACGACTGGGCCTGGAGCTCAGTATCCGCGAACAGCCCCTCGACATGGTCAACAAGCCATCAAAGTACGAGATTCTGGAAAAGATGACAGTGGGCTCGCGCGTGCCACTGGCGGAAATCTACCATCGCGAGGGCGGCCATGTGTACGACCTTCCCGACGTCATTGTCGCCCCCGCGGATCCGGCCACCAGGGGGTTGATGGACCTGTTCCCCGCTGGCCTTGCCGACGAGCTGGAAGGTGCCGCGCGGGATGCCGATCGCGGCCTAAACCTGAAAAAGGACTACCCGTTCCTGCTCGTGAGCCGCCGGATGAAAAATGTCTACAACTCCACCGGGCAGGAATTGAGTTTTCTCGCCTCCAAGGGAACGACCAACCCGGCCTTTATACACCCCGACGACGTGAGCGCGCTGAACCTGCAGGATGGAGAAGTGGTTGCCATACGCTCGCCACAGGGGCAGATACCCGCCGTGGTAAAAAGCAGCCCGGATATCAAGCGCGGCGTGGTTTCCATGGCCCACTGCTGGGGCGCCGCACCGGATGGCGCCAGCGACGATCGCGTGCGCGAGATCGGTGCCAACACCAACCGCCTGATAAGCAATCTGGACAATCCGGAAAAGTATTCTGGCATGGCACAACAGAGCGCTATCCCAATCACGATTGAGAGACTCACAGGTGGCACTGCGTGACCTGCGCTCTCGGGCACCCTACTCTTCTCACTGAACACTGTAGCCAGCTACAAGTGATACAACATTTACCGGTCGAGGTCGTCGATGCCAGAGCTTTCGAATAAATCCCTGTTACGTACGCAGCTGTATATCAACGGTGAGTGGGTCGACGCCGATAGTGGCGATACCGTGCAGGTGGTAAATCCAGCCAACAACCAGCCGATTGCCAGCATCCCCAACGCCGGCGCTGCAGAAACGCGTCGCGCCATCGAGGCCGCCGACAGAGCCATTCAGAGCTGGCGCAACCTGGTGGCCAAGGAACGCTCGGCCGTACTCAAGCGATGGTTCCGGCTGATCATGGACAACCAGGAAGATCTGGCCAGGCTCATGACCGCCGAACAGGGCAAGCCGCTCGCTGAGTCCCGCGGTGAAGTCGCTTACGGTGCAGCATTTGTCGAATGGTTTGCGGAAGAAGGTCGGCGTATTTATGGCGATACCATTGCGGCCAATAATCCGGCGCAACGCATCGTCACACTGAAACAGCCTATCGGTGTTGTCGCGGCAATCACACCCTGGAACTTCCCCATTGCGATGATCACACGCAAGGTGGCACCCGCTCTGGCAGCTGGCTGCACCATCGTGTTGAAACCGGCCACAGAAACCCCGCTATGTGCACTGGCGCTGGCCCGGCTCGGTGAGGAGGCAGGTATTCCGCCGGGGGTCTTCAGCGTGGTCGCCGGTGACCACGCGCGCGAGATCGGCCGCGAGATGACCAGCAATAGCATCATTCGCAAGCTTACTTTTACCGGCTCCACCGTAATCGGCAGGGCACTGATGGCACAATGTGCCGGTAGCATCAAAAAGACCTCCATGGAGCTGGGCGGCAATGCGCCGTTTGTCGTCTTCGAGGATGCCGACCTGGATGCCGCCGTTGCCGGCCTGATGGCATCGAAGTTTCGCAATGCAGGGCAAACCTGCGTGTGCGCCAATCGCATTCTGGTACAGGAAGGCGTCTTCGAGGCTTTTGTCGACAAGTTTCTTACCGCTGTCAGCGCACTCAAGACCGGAGACGGATCAGAGGAAGGTGTCACCATTGGGCCACTGATCAACGAGTGGGCATACCGGAAAGTCAACGAGCTGGTGGATCAGGCGGTGAACAGCGGTGCCCAGGTACTGATTGGCGGTCGGGGCTCCACGGCAAATGGCGGCTATTTTTACCAACCCACGGTATTAACCGGGGTGGATAACAGTATGGACGTGTACAACGAGGAAATCTTCGGCCCGGTAGCACCGATACTCAAGTTCAAGACGGAAGCGGAAGCCATCCGCATGAGCAACGACACCCCTTATGGACTTTCCGCCTATTTTTATGCCCGCGATATCGGGCGGATATGGCGTGTCAGCGAAGCGCTGGATTACGGCATCGTCGGTATCAATGAAGGCATTATCTCCACCGAAGTCGCGCCGTTTGGCGGGGTCAAGGAGTCGGGTATCGGCCGCGAGGGCTCCAAATACGGCATCGATGACTACCTGGAAATCAAATACCTGTGCATGGGCGGGATAACCCCTTAACCGGCCCCGCGCCGCCAATACCCGGGTCAGCAGCAAATCCGGGCAACCTATCCTCTCTCCCTTACGGCCCCCTACAATTGCCAATGGCGTATTGCGGGGGCTTTTTTCATCCACTGCGGTCGAAGGTTCGTACTATAAAAAACAACAATTATGACCAAACAAGCATACCGAGACCGAAGCCGCGCTAAAGGCGGACCAGGAGCAAGGTGCGGCCTTCAAATGCCATGATCAAAAAACAACCCGGACAGTTTCACTGCTTATTTACGGACTATCGCGTAATGCCATTTTTTCCCTGTCAGGTTTCGCTTATAATTAACCCAGTACCTCCTGCTTAAAACAGTCTGCACTGTTTTGGTTCTTCGAATGTTGGGATCACAAAGTAATGACCGCAGTTAAATCACCCAAGTCCAAACGCGTTAAGAACGAGGAAGGCGTTAGCTGGCAGTCCCAGAAAAGCGCAATGACGCGCGACCGTATTCTGGAAGCCGCCATCGACTGCTTTCTCAACCTCGGCTATTCCAACGTAACCACGGCCAAGGTCGCCGATGCCGCGGGTGTCTCACGGGGTGCAATGCTGCACCACTTCCCCTCCAAGACGGAATTAATCCAGGCGACAGTTGAATATCTCCACCAGAAGCTACTCGATGACTACACGCAACGGGTGTCCCTGATTCCGAAAAAGCTGAAAGGCAAGGATCGCCGCCGCGCGGGGCTGGACGCCTACTGGGATCACCTCACCGGTGACCTGGCTGTCGTGTATCACGAGCTGTGCGTGGCCGGACGGACCGATCCCGAGCTCAACGCAATTCTGGAAAGCTCCGTATCCCGCTTTGAAGAGCATGTGCACGAATCCAACAAGGAAATGTTCAAGGAATGGAATGATCGCGGCGATCTCTACTTTCTCGCCATGGACATTACCAAATACCTGATGGAAGGCATGGCCGTCGGCCAGTGGGGAAAGAATAAGGACCAGAGAATTGACCGGTTGCTGGACTATCTGGGAGACCGACTGGAAGAAATTTTTTCCGACAAGGGCCAGACCGCGATATCACGCCACACGAAAAAGCCCTGATCCCGACAAGTCGCTGCGTGGCCGAAATCGATTCACGGCGCCCTCCATATGCCAGCCCGGCAAGCCGCGCTGGCAGCTTTTATGCGATGGCAGGAACACATCCAGGCGAACCTTTTCCCCAATCGGTGGCTGGTGGCTGGTCACTAAAAGACTGCAGCGCCCCAGGCGGGCAATCACCTGTGCAGGGCGCCCAACCGTTTATGCCGCCAAGGCCATATACTTCTGCAGTTGGTATTCCTCATCGCCGTAGAGCATGCCCAGCAACAACAGCCGCTTGAAGTGATGGCCCACAATTAACTCATCGGTCATACCAATGCCGCCGTGCAGCTGCACCGCCTCCTGGGATACATGGCGGCCGGCTTCAGCAATTTTAAGCTTGAGCGCAGCGCAGGCCCGGGCAGCATCGGCGCTGCCCTCGTCCAGCAGGATGGCCGCATAGAATAACAGGGAACGGGCTTCCTCTATTTTCAGGTACATATCGGCCATGCGGTGCTGGAGCGCCTGGAACTTGCCAATCGGCTGGCCAAACTGCTCCCGCGTCCTGGTGTATTCAACCGTGGTATCCAGTAATACCTGCATTGCCCCCAGCGCTTCACCGCCCATTGCGACGGTTGTCATCGCGAGGACTTTCTCGATGTGACCACTGGCCTCCCCCGCGGCGCCCAATTGCTGCCCCGGGGTCAGAGTGACGCTCGCGAATTCAATGTGCGCACCACGGCTGCCATCCACCGCAGTGAAAGGAGTGCGCATTACGCCTTGCGCCTCTGCATCGACAATAAATAGTCCGAGCCCCGCCTCGCTCTCGGCGGTCACAATCAGGAAGTCGGCACAGTGGCCGTTGAGCACTGCCAACTTCTTGCCACTCAGGCGATAGCCGCCCGGGGCAGCTGTCACACGGGTGGATACGCATTCCAGGTCATAACCACCGCGCGACTCGGCGAAGGCAAACGCCCACTGCGTGCGACCATCGATGATACCGGCTACATAGCGGTCCTGCTGGGCACCACTGCCCGCGTGCTGCAAAAAACCGCCACAGGTCACCACCGTGGTCAGGAACGGCTCCCGGACCAGCCCACGCCCCATCGCTTCCGTCATGACCATGGTATCGACGGCCCCGCCACCGAAGCCACCCAGCGCTTCGGAGAATGGCATGCACAGCCAGCCCAGCTCGGCGAACTGACCCCAGGCATCCGGATCGAACCCCAACTCGGTGCCGGCCAATCGGCGGTGGCGCTCTACTCCACAATGATCCCGCACGAATTTTTCCACACTGTCTTTCAACAGCATCTGTTCTTCGGTGAGTGAAAAGTCCATAGCTAGCCTGTTACGCGATTATCCCGATTGCTGGGGTGCAGGGTCTGCCTGGCCCGGTTTGCCGTCTATTCATGGGTTACCGGGCGCCGCGACGTTCACATCCAGCGTGTCCAGCCACGCTGGTGACAACTGTCAGTGACTCAACACTACCAGAAGGCCCCATACAAAACAATCAGGCCAGACTGTTTTATTGCGGAGGAAATTGAAATAGAATTTGAACCGAGAGGAACATCATCCACGTGCCGGGTCATACCAGCAAAAGAAAGGGAATCCCACCGTGTACTCTACGCCAGAACAGGACGTCGCCAGCAAAGCCCCTGACCAACCGCAAGCCCCGGACGCCGGGCACCTCGACCGCATCCTCGCCGCACAAAAGGCGTCCTTCGAGGCCGAGGGCGCGGTGTCAGCCAAAACCCGCATCGATCGTATCGACCGGGCCATCGCCCAGCTTCAGAAATATCAGGACGACATCGCCGAAGCGCTGCGGCAGGACTTCGGCCATCGCCCACTGCAACACAGCAAGCTGATGGACGTGGCGGCGGGAATTGCGCCGCTGCAGCACGCCCGGAAACATGTCAAAAAATGGATGCGCCCGCAAAAACGCAGCACCCTTTTCCCCCTGAACTTATTCGGGGCGCGCTCCCGCATTGAATACCAGCCTCTGGGGGTCATTGGCATCATCAGCCCGTGGAACTTCCCTGTGAACCTGGCATTTGCACCACTGGCACAGGCGCTCGCAGCGGGAAACCGGGCGATGATCAAGCCATCGGAATTTACCCCGAACACCTCCGCGCTGATGCAGCGCATGGTGGCGGAGGCATTCGATCCCAGTGAGGTCGCGGTGGTCACCGGCGGGCCTGAAATTGGCGAGGCATTTAGCAGCCTGCCCTTCGACCACCTGATTTTCACCGGCGCCACTTCCATTGCTCGACATGTGCTGGCCGCGGCCGCACGGAACCTCGTCCCGGTAACCCTGGAGCTGGGTGGGAAGTCACCGGTGATTATCGGCAAGAGCGCAAACACGGCGCTGGCATGCGATCGCATTATATGGGGAAAAATCACCAACGCTGGCCAGATCTGCCTGGCGCCGGATTACTGCTTTGTCCATGAGGACCAACTGCAGCACTATATTGCGGGCTTCAAAACCTCGGTCGCGAAAATGCTGCCCAGCCTGCTGCATAACCCCGACTACACATCAATCGTTAACGAGCGCCACTACCAGCGCCTGCAATCCTACCTCGCTGACGCGAAAGCAAAGGGGGCAACAATTATCGAGATCAACCCCGCCAGCGAGTCCTTTGAGAGCCAGCCCTACCACAAGATGCCACCAACACTGCTGCTGAATGTCACCGACGACATGCTGATCATGCAAGAGGAAATCTTTGGCCCATTGCTGCCGGTTATGACCTATCAAAACATGGGTGACGCTCTCCATTATATCAACCGTAGGCCGCGCCCACTCGGCCTGTACTATTTCGGACATGACCCGCGCGAGGAAAGAACGGTTCTCGATCGAACCACCTCCGGTGGAGTCACCATCAACGATGTGGTCATGCACGTGAGCCAGGAAGACCTGCCGTTTGGTGGGGTGGGTCAAAGTGGCATGGGGTGTTACCACGGATTCGATGGATTCAGGACTTTCAGCCATACAAAATCGATCTTTCGCCAGTCCAAACTGGATATCGCTGCCATGACCGGCATGAGCCCGCCGTTTAATGACAAGACAGAAAAAACTATTCAGCAAATGCTCAAGGGTTGACGCGCCCTGCCCCCGTCGCCCGGCATCGCCTTTTGCGCGCTGCGCACAGCTCAATGGCAAACCGTAAAATAAGAAGGAAAGGGTAGTATCACGATGGCGAATTACAGAATCTGGGAATGCCTGGTCTGTGGCTGGGTGTACAACGAAGCGGATGGCTGGCCCGAAGATGACATTCTGCCCGGAACACGCTGGGAGGATATCCCCGAAGACTGGCTCTGCCCGGAGTGCGGCGTCAGCAAGGCGGATTTCGAAATGGTGTTGGTCTGTGAGCCTCAGGAAGCAGCGGCCACCGAAGCCATCACCGACCAAAGCCGCGAATCCACCGACGCAACCGCCGAGCCGATCGTCATTGTCGGCTCAGGGCTGGCCGGCTATAACCTGGCCCGGGAGATTCGCAAACACGACAAGCAGATACCCGTCGTGCTGCTCACGGCAGACGACGGTCGCTTTTATTCCAAGCCATTGCTGTCCACAGGCTTTCATCGCGCGCTAACGCCGGAACAGATGTCCAGCGCCTCGGCACTGGATATGGCCGGCGAGCTGAATATCGAAGTGCGTACTTTCTGCCACGTCACGGCGATTGATACTCGAGCCCGTGTGGTGCGGTTCAGCCAACAGCCGGAAGACGCACGAACGCTCGGCTATCGCCAACTGGTGCTCGCCACCGGCGCGGCATGCGCAGAGCTGCCGCTGGCAGGGAATGCCACAGAGCACGTTTATTCCATCAATGATCTGACCGACTACACACGTTTTCGCGCGTCCATGGACGGTGTCAGGAAAGTACTGGTGATCGGTGCCGGCCTGATCGGCTGTGAATATGCCAATGACCTGATCCTGTCCGGATATGAAGTGGAAGTGGTCGACCCGATGGCAACCGCACTGGCGACCCTGCTGCCGCCACCGGCTTCACAGTCCGTACAGCGGGCTCTGGAGAAAGCCGGGGTACGCTTTCATTTCGGGACGGTAGTGAAAACCGTCGCGCACCCAGCTGACGGCGAGGGTGTGTCCGTCACCCTGCGCAATGGGGAAATTCTCCGTGCCGACATCATACTGTGCGCCGTCGGTGTGCGGCCGCGCACGGAACTGGCCAGCGCTGCGGGACTGGCCGTCAATCGCGGTATTGTCGTCGATCGGGAACTGCAGACCAGTGCAGAGAACATCTATGCGCTGGGGGATTGCGCCGAGGTTGACGGGCATGTGCTGGTGTATGTCGCCCCCCTGATGGCATGCGCCCGCGCCCTGGCCAAAACCCTCACCGGCAATCCTACCCGGGTCTGCTATGGAACCATGCCGGTATTGATTAAAACCACCGTCTTTCCGGTTGTCAGTCACCCGCCCGCCGCGGATGTCAAAGGGGGGTGGATCATCGAGCAGGATACCGCAGAAGGCGTCAGGGCCGTATTCAAGACCTGCCATGGCGTTATTGCCGGTTTCGCCCTGACCGGCGAGTGCGTCGGAGCCAGGGAAAGCCTGGCCGCACTGACGCAGCCGATCATGCTGCCCGAAGTGCAATAAGCCGCGCATGGCCTTTCCCTCTTTCCGCGGGAAAACGCCAGCATACTACGGAGCATCCCATGTACACATTCAGTCATAAATCGCGGCAACTGCAGGCCGAGCTCAGCGCCTTCATGGACGAGCATATTTTCCCAAATGAAGCCGCTTACGCCGCGCAACTGCACGCTACCGAAAACCGTTTTGCGCCTTTGCCACTCATGGACGCATTGAAAGCCAGGGCCAAGGCCGCCGGCCTGTGGAATCTATTCACACCGGAAAGTCACGGTCAATATTGCAGCCACGGCGGCCTGAGCAATTTCGACTATGCGCCCCTGGCGGAAATGATGGGCAGGGTCAGTTGGTCGCCGGAAGTGTTCAACTGTAACGCCCCGGATACCGGCAATATGGAAGTTCTGATGAACTATGCCAGCGAGTTTCAGCGCGAGGAGTGGCTCACACCACTGCTCAATGGTGAAATCCGTTCTTCCTATGCCATGACGGAACCACAAGTCGCTTCCAGTGACGCCACCAATATTGAACTGTCCATCAGGCGTGAGGGCGACAGCTGGGTACTGAACGGGCGCAAGTGGTTTATTACCGGCGCCATGAACGAACGCACGCGGCTGTTTATCGTGATGGGCAAGTCCGATCCGCACAATCCCGACCGACACAAGCAGCAGACCCAGGTCCTGGTTCCGAAGGAAACCCCGGGAATTCAGCTGATCCGCCCGCTGTCCACCCTGGGCTATGACGATGCTCCCATCGGCCACGCCGAAATTGCTTTCGACAATGTGCGGGTTCCGCTTGGGAACGTCCTGCTCGGCGAGGGACGCGGATTTGAAATCGCCCAGGGACGACTCGGACCGGGCCGGATGCACCACTGTATGCGCCTGGTCGGCGCCGCCCAGCGCGCGTTGGAACTGGCATGCCAGCGCGCCGCATCACGCACAACCTTCGGCCGTACCCTGAGCAAACACCAGTCTGTGCGTGAGGAGATTGCCAGAAGCTTTTCCGAAATCGAGATGGCCCGCTTGCTGGTTCTCAAGACCAGCCACAAAATGGATCAACAGGGCGTTGCCGCCAGCGTGGATATGATCGCCGCGAGCAAAACTACCGTGCCTTTGCTGGTACAGAATATTCTCGACCGCTGTATGCAGATACACGGTGCCGGGGGCCTCACCGCAGATTACCCGATGGCCGAGGCTTTCAATTACGCGCGCTGGTGTCGCCAGGCCGACGGCCCCGACCAGGTTCACCAGATGGCACTGGGCAAGCAGATTATCGAACGTTACGCCGAGCGGGGCTAACACCATGACCACCATCGCAGCGGAAACAGACGCCCGCACGCTCGGCGGATATCTGCAACAGCAGGTCGCGGGATTCCGCGGCCCGATCACCATCGAGAAATTCCCCGATGGGCAATCCAATCCCACCTTCCTGGTCCGGGCCCAAAGTGGCAGATATGTGCTGCGCCGCAAGCCTGCGGGCCAGCTACTGAAGTCGGCACATGCGGTGGACCGGGAATTCCGCGTTATGTCCGCCCTCGCCGGAACCGACGTCCCCGTCGCGCGAACCTATCACCTGTGTGAGGATGACAGCATCATCGGCAGCATGTTTTATCTGATGGAATATGTTGAGGGTCGGATGCTGTGGAACCCCGCCCTGCCCGATCTGCAGCCACCGCAGCGTCGGGCCATCTACGCCGAGATGAATCGCGTACTCGCTGCCCTGCACTCGGTGGATATCGAGGCGGTCGGGCTCACGGATTACGGTAAACCCGGCAATTACTTTGCGCGGCAGGTTGGTCGCTGGTCGAGGCAGTACCGCGCCTCGGAAACCGAAACCATTGCCGCCATGGAGCACTTACTGCAGTGGTTGCCCGCCAATATGCCGGCTGAGGATGGCCGGGTGTCGCTCGTCCATGGCGATTTCCGGTTGGATAATATGCTGTTCCACCCGCTGGAGCCGCGGGTACTGGCACTGCTGGACTGGGAGTTGTCGACTCTCGGGCACCCATTTGCCGACCTGGCCTACCAGTGCATGCAGCTGCGCATGGACCACGACGGCATCATGCCCGGCCTGGGCGGGCTGGAGCGCTCTGACCTGGGAATTCCGTCCGAGAAAGACTACGTGGCCGCATACTGCGCGCAGATGGGCATCGACGAAATCCCGCACTGGAATTTCTATCTGGTCTTCAGCTTCTTCCGCTTCGCTGCCATTCTGCAGGGCGTAAAGCAGCGTGCACTGGCCGGCAACGCGTCCAGCGACAAGGCGCTGCAAATGGGCAACCTGGCGCGGCCACTGGCGGAAATGGCCCTCGAGTTGTGCTGAATCCGGCCGCGGCTGGCCCGTTGTTGGCCGGCGCCAATCACCAGTTCCGGCAGCGTACGGGCAAAGGGAACCGGGGCGTCCTATTAATGGCGAACACTTGGTAGCCGATATGGATATTGAACAAGTCCATCCACAAATAAGGCAAGCCATCCGGCTTGTGCCACGCTTGCCGTTCCACCGCCCGCTGTTTGTTCGCATCAGTAATCTGCTGCTGAAATTGCTGCCCGCACAGAAATCCATCGCCGGCATTGCACTGGAGCGGCAGGCGCTGTCACACGGCAGCTTGCGCATCTACCGCCCGCTGGAAGGTTCCAGCGGCGCCGGGCTGTTGTGGATTCACGGTGGCGGCATGATCACCGGGCGCGCGGCACAGGACGATCGGCTCTGCAGCGCCTGGGCGCGGCAGCTGGGCCTGTCAGTATTCTCCATCGACTACCGGCTGGCGCCGCGGCACCCGTTCCCCGCCGCGCTGGACGACTGTTATGAGGCCTGGCAGTGGTTGCTGAATACAGCTGATCGCCATGGATTGGAGCCTACCCGCATCGCCATTGCCGGGCAGAGTGCCGGTGGCGGCCTGGCAGCCAGTCTGGTGCAAAAGATCCGCGACGAGGGCATCGCGCAACCGGCCGCGCTGGCCCTGTTCAGCCCCATGCTGGACGACCGCACCGCACTGCGAACGGAACTCGATGCGCTCGATCACCGAATCTGGAACAATAAAAGCAATCGCGCCGGCTGGTCCGCCTACCTGGGGATACCTGCTGGCGCAGCCGAAGTGCCCCGTTACGCGGTAGCGGCCAGAAGAAAGAACCTGGCGGGCTTGCCGCCGACCTGGATCGGGGTCGGAGGCATCGACCTGTTCCGTGCAGAAGCGCAGGAGTACGCCCGTCGGCTGACTGCTGCCGGCGTTCACTGTCGACTCCACCTGGCGCCCATGGCGCCCCATGCCTTCGAGACCATCGCCCCCGACTCCGGTATCGCCCGGGCGCTCTACGGCGATAATGAGCACTTCCTGCGCGCCGCACTCGGCCTGCAGGACATCGCCACAAAAAGAGCCACGACACCAACGACCAGTTAGCGCTTGCCCTACTGGCCGCCGATCATCGCGGTCAGGCGCTGATTCAACACAGCGCTGGCTTCCGCCACCATCCGCTCGATCAGCTCCTTGCAGGTGGGGATATCGTCGATCAGCCCCATCACCATCCCCACGGTCCAGATGCCATCATTGATATCACCGGCCTCGATACAGCGTTCGCGCCCGCGCACACCCGCGACCAGTGGCTGTAATTCGGCAAAATCGGTCTCACCGGGTCGCGCCTCGATGCTCAGCACCTCGGCCGCGATGGGATTGCTGAAAACCCGGCAGGTGTTTCTCAGCGAGCGGAACATCAGCGTGGTCTGGCGCTCATCGGCCTCCACCATGGCCTGCTTCATGTTGTCATGCACGGGCGCCTCGCGGGTTGCCACGAAACGACTACCCATATTGACGCCCTCTGCCCCCAGCGCCAGTGCCGCCGCCATCTGCGCCCCGGTACCGATACCGCCGGAGGCCACTGCGGGAATACGGAGGCGGGCACAGGCTGCCGGTATCAAGACAAAATTGGTCACGTCGTCTTCCCCGGGGTGTCCCGCGCATTCGAAGCCATCGATGCTCACCGCATCACAGCCGACTTTCTCGGCCTTCAGGGCATGCCGCACAGACGTGCACTTGTGTATCACTTTGACACCGGCCGCTTTTAAGGCGGGCATAAACGGCTCCGGACTGCGCCCGGCGGTTTCGACAATCTCGATGCCGCTTTCGATAATGGCCTGTACATATTCCGCATAGGGTGGAGGCTTTATGGAGGGTAAAATCGTCAGATTCACCCCGAATGGCTTGCTGGTAAGCGCCCGACATCGCGCGATTTCTTCCGTGAGCGCGGCAGGACTCGGCTGGGTCAGCGCAGTCAGCATGCCCAGCCCACCGGCGTTGGCAACCGCAGCGGCCAGCTCCGCGCGACCGACCCACATCATGCCACCCTGAATAATCGGGTATTCGATCGCAAACAGTTCCGTAATCCGTGTTTTCATCAATAGCTTCCCTCCATCGCCGGGCTGTGCCCTCTCGACGTTCCATTAGCTCGCTGCAAATATCTCAATACCGACAACCACTGCCAGATCACGCTGCGCTCAAACAGGGGCCAGTAGTGCTCCCCCGTCGACCGGAAGGGTGATGCCGTTGATAAAAGAACCGGCGTCGCTGACCAGTAACAACAGCGGGCCGGCCAGTTCCGGCAATGCACCCAGGCGCTGGGGAACCAGGCGCTTGATATATTCCCGGCCGCGTTCGGTATTGAATTCCCGCGCGTTGATGGCGGAGGAAAAATAGCCGGGGCACAGGGTGTTAACACGCACGCCGTGGCGTGCAAGCTCCAGTGCCATATTTTTTCTGAGCTGGGCCAGTGCAGCCTTGGAAACGTTGTAGTCGGTTTTGTACAAGCCGGTGGCCAGGCTGTAGATAGAACTGGTATTGACGATGCAGCCGTGACCGGCGTCGCGCATACGCCGTGCGGCCTCGTGCGCGACGCGCCAGGCTCCGTTGAGATTGGTCTCGAGCAGTTGCTCCCACTCGGCTTCCGGCAGGTCGACAAACTTTTTCGGGCTGTTGGCAATACCCGCATTGTTGACCACGATATCCAGCTTCCCCACGAATCGGTCAATCCGGGAAAAAGCCGCGCGCACACTGTCGCGATCGGAGACATCCAGCGCCACGGCGTGGGCCGTGCCGCCCGTATCGCGGATTTCCGCCACCAGCGTTTCCAGTTTTTGCACGCGCCGCGCAGCGACAATCACCTCCGCACCAGCCTGTGCCATAACCCGCGCAAAATAGTCACCGAGTCCGCTCGATGCCCCGGTCACCAGCGCAGTTTTACCCGCTAGGGTATACAGCTTTGCCAGATCCACAGACGCAGTTC
The DNA here is from genome assembly GCF_039696035.1 of Microbulbifer sp. SAOS-129_SWC. GTDB lineage: Bacteria > Pseudomonadota > Gammaproteobacteria > Pseudomonadales > Cellvibrionaceae > Microbulbifer. Next base: position 1,462,210 of record NZ_CP155567.1, on the reverse strand, counting down.
CGTCCGATGTGCCAACCATTCTCTATCACTCCACCTGGATTGAATACCAGTGTGTGCACTGAAAAAATGACTTACTTACCCTGAAACCTGGCTGCACGTTTTTCGAAAAACGCCCGGGCGCCCTCCTTGAAATCGGCACTGCGGTAGTGAATATTCTGCACCTGAGCTTCGCGGTCCATGGTTTGCGCCAGACTCAGGCTGCTCGCCTCGCGCAGTAACTGCTTGCTGTACTGCAGTGTCAGCGGTGCCCGTGTGGTCAACGATTTGGCCCAGCCGAGAACCTCTTCCTGCAAGTGCGGTTCCTGCGCCATGCGATTGGCAATACCCAGCTGCACACATTCGCCAGCGCTCAGCTTCTGCGACTCGGCAATCAATTCAAAGGCCTTCTTGCTCCCCAGTGATCGACCCAGCAGCCAGTGGCTACCGCCGTCTGGAATCAATCCGATGGCACCGAAAGCGGAATACAGAAAGGCATTCTCGGCCATCACCAGCAGATCGCAGGCCATGGCGATCGCAGCACCGATCCCCGCTGCAGCACCATGCACAGCGCAGATATAAGGCTTGCTGGACTCGATAATGCCCAGCAAGATCGGGTGGTATTCGGTGCGCAGCTGCTGCGTAATATAGCCATCGCTATCGGAATCCGGCATTTGCTCGGTCAAATCCGCCCCGGCACAGAACCCCTTCCCGGCACCTGTCAACATGACCGCGCGCACCGCACTGTCAGCGTTGGCCCGGCCAATGGCGCGGACTAATTCGGCCCGCATTTGCGCGTTTAACGCATTGCGCGACTGGGGTCTGTTCAGCGTGATGACCGCAACCTGTTCGTCGATATGGTAGCTGACCGTTTCAAAATCACTCATGCTTATCTGCCTCTGTTACCGGTAATGTGATCAATGCAAAAACGCGGCACGATGCCCTAAACCACCGCGCCCTGTTCCCGCAGGAGACGGATCTGGTCTGGCGTGAAACCCGCAGCAGACAGTACCTGAACGGTGTCCTCCCCGGGCGTATGCTGGCCATGCCGGATACTGGATGGTGTGCGACTGAACCTTGGTGCCGGTGCTGGTTGCTGGAAACCATCGACCTCACAATAGGTCTTGCGAGCCCTGTGGTGCGGATGCGATGGCGCCTCCTCCACACTCAGCACCGGTGCGAAGCAGGCATCCGTCTGTTCCAGTAATTCACACCACTGATCGCGCGTGCGACTTCTGAATATTTCGGCGAAGGCGATGGCATTATCGGCCCAGCTTTCACGCTCATACTGTTTCTGCCCGCTGAAAGTATCCGGGTCCAGGCCCGCGCGCTGCACCAGTTCGGCATAAAACTGCGGTTCAATCGGGGCCAAGGCAATAAATTTTCCATCACTGGTTTCATAGGTGTCGTAAAAAAAGGCACCGCCATCGAGCAGGTTTACGCCGCGGTCCGCGGCATCCCAGTGTCCGCCGGCGGAGAAACTGTGGCACATCCACATCAGGTTGGCCGTACCGTCCACCATGGCCGCGTCCACCACCTGCCCCTGGCCGGATACCTGACGCTCGAGCAACGCTGCGAGGACACCGGCAACCAGAAACATGGTGCCACCGCCAAAATCACCGACCAGGTTGAGGGGCAGCACCGGCTTTTGGCCCGGGCGGCCGATGGCGTGGAGGGCACCGGTCAGGGCGATATAGTTTGCATCGTGACCGGCGGAAAGGGCCAGCGGACCACTCTGCCCCCAACCGGTCATACGGCCGTACACGAGGCCTGGATTGCGTTGCCGGCACACCTCCGGGCCTATGCCCAGTTTCTCGGCCACGCCCGGCCTGTAGCCTTCCAGTAGCACATCGGCCCTCTGCCCCAGTGCCAGCAGCGCTTCCCGCCCCTGTTCATGCTTGAGGTTGAGCACAATAGATTTCTTGCCGCGAGCGCTCATATCCCGCGCATAGAGGGGATCGCGCTGAGCGCTGCGCTCGACCCGGATAACCTCGGCCCCCATATCCGCCAACAGCATACCCGCCATGGGGCAGGGGCCGAGCCCTGCCATTTCAATCACGGTATAACCACTGAGTACGGCCATACGCATTCACCCGATTTAAAAAAGGCCAGCAGGGCTGGCCAACAGGACGTACCACATGAACAGGATCTGCCCTTGCATGAGCCGACACTACTTCGGTTGCATGCGCACCCCGGCGTCCACGCGAATACACTCGCCATTCAGGTAATCGTTATCGACGATATGAGCAGAGAGCTTGGCAATTTCGCTGGTTTTACCCAGGCGCTGGGGATAGACCGTCGACGCCTCCAGCGATTTGTAATAGGACTCCTCGATGGTATCGAACAGCGGGGTATGGATCAGGCCCGGCACGATGGTGTTCACGCGAATACCGTAGTACGCCAGCTCGCGTGCCATCGGCAATGTCATGCCGACAATTGCGCCCTTGGTCGCACTGTAGGCCACTTGTCCGACCTGCCCCTCGTAGGCTGCGACCGAGGCCGTATTGATGATGACCCCGCGTGCACCATCATTGTTCATCGGCTCGTTGGCAGCCATCTTCTCTGCGGCCAGACGCGAGACATTGAAGGTGCCGACCTGATTCACCATCACCACGGTCATATACAGGTCGATGGGGTGCGGCCCTTTTTTTCCATAGGTTTTACACGCCGGACCAATACCCGCGTAATTATTCACAATATGCAGGGCACCAAACTTTTCCACCACTGCGTCGATGCCGGCCTGGACCGACGCCTCTTCGGTGACATTTACCGCGAAGAAGGCGACACTGGGTCCCAATCGGTCTGCAAGTGCATTGCCGGCATCTTCATTCAGATCGAAGATGGCGACGTTGGCACCATCTGCGGCATAGCGCTCCACCGTGGCGGCACCGAGTCCCGATGCCCCCCCGGTAACGATGGCAGTTTTTCCCTTGATATCCATTGATCGACTCCCTTGAAGACCGATGTCACTTTTCGCTAAATGGTTTACAAGCCCGCTACGCCAGATCCCGATCGATAAATGGCACCGTCTCCTGTCGGTAAAGGTCGCGCCCCACGATCAACTTCATGACCTCCGAGGTTCCGGCGTAGATACGAGTCACGCGGGCATCCGTGTACATACGACAGATGGGGTATTCGTCCATATAACCCGCGCCGCCGTGCAGCTGCACCCCCTCATCGACCACGTGGCACAGCAGCTCACTGGTCACCAGCTTGGCCTTGGCGGCGTCTACCGAGTTCAGCTGTCCGCCGTTGAGCGCTGTGACACACTGGTCGATATAAACCTGTTGCATATCGAGTTCGGCGCGCAATTCGGAAAGCTTGAACTGGGTGTTCTGCAAGTCCCCGAGCTGGCCGCCAAACAACTTGCGCTCGCGGGTAAATTCCAGCGTTATATCAAAGGCCTTCTGCGCGGCAGCCAGGCACTCCACCGCCGCGATCAGGCGTTCTTCCGCCAATCCTTCCATCAAGTAGGCAAACCCCTTGCCGGGATCGCACAGCACATTTTCCCTGGGTACAATCACATTCTGGAAAAACAGCTCGGCGGTATCCTGGGCTTTTTGCCCCATTTTTTTCAGCGGCGCACCGCGGGCGAAACCCTCGGCTCCGCGCTCAACCACAAACAGGCCCAGTTGTCGCGGTTTGTTGAGCGGATCGGTTTTCGCAGCCACGATCACCAGGTCGGCATTGAGACCATTGGAGATATAGGTTTTGGTGCCGTTCAGTAGAAAATGATCGCCCTGATCGATTGCCGTGGTCCTGATGCCAGCAAGGTCACTGCCGGCATCGGGCTCGGTCATGGCGATGGCGAGAATCGTGTCGCCAGCGACGCATCCGGGTAACCAGCGCTGCTGCTGTTCGCGACTGCCGAAACGTTTCAGGTAGGGGCCGACCAGGCGGCTGTGCAGGGTACAGTTCCAGTCTGCGGTGAGCGCGTACTGGTTTTCCTCGATAATGATCTGTTCGAAGCGGAAATCCGTATCGCCAAGCCCGCCATACGCCTCTTCCGGCCACACCATCAGGAAGCCCTGGTCGCCCGCCCTGCGGAAGGCTTCGCGATCGACGATGCCCTGTTCCCGCCACCGCTCCATATGCGGTGCGATTTCCTGCTGCAGGAATTTCCGGTAGGCGCTGCGGAACATATGCTGTTCTTCGGTGAAATCCCGCTTCAGCATGGTCGGCTAGCGCCCCTGCAAAGCCATTTACGCCGGGCCATCACTCGAAGCACCCGCCCGCCGCCAGCGTTTCGCGCACGATGGCGGGCGCGGCAAAGCGCTCGCCGTAACGGGCGGCCAGCTGATCGCAGCGAGAGATAAATGCCTGCAATCCGGTCTCTCCGTCGCACTCGTAGGTATTGACCAGCTGCAGGAAACCACCGGTCCATACCGGCGCGCCGATGCCGAGCAGCGAGCCGACATTGCCATCGGCCACCGAGCGCAGCACGCCCTCCTGCAGGCATTTCAGGCTTTCCACCACCTGGCGGAACAGGATGCGGTCCTGGATATCCCGGTGCGGCAACGCGACTTCCGGCTTGTGATACAGCTCATACAATGGTGGCCAGATTGTCTTGCTGCCGTCGGCGGCGTACTCGTAGTAACCGCCGCCGTGATGTCGACCACCGCGGCCGTATTCCTGGATCAGGGTTTCCGACACCGCCGCATTGCAACTGTTGTCGCCCAGGGTGCAAAACACCCCCATCTGGCGGTGCGTTTGTGCGACCTTGCGGGTGAGCTCCTGGCTCACTTCATCCTGGACCGCCAGCGGACCCACCGGCATACCCACCTGTTTGGCCAGCGCATCGATCAGTACCGGATCGACCCCCTCGACCAGCAGGCGTGCGCCCTCATCCATAAAGGTGCCGAACACGCGCGAGGTAAAGAAGCCGAGGGAATCGTTCACCACGATCGGGGTCTTGCGGATCTGGCGGATGTAATCGAAGGCCCTGGCCAGGGTCTCTTCGCTCGTCTTTGCGCCACAGATGATTTCAATCAGTGGCATGCGCTCCACCGGGGAAAAGAAGTGGATACCAATATAGTTTTCCGCAAAATCACAGGCTTCGGCCAGCCGGGTAATGGGTAGAGTGGAGGTATTGGTGGCAAACACACCGCCGTCCTGCAGAAACTGCTGCGCGTCGCGGGTAACCTGCGCTTTCAGTTCCAGGTCCTCGTACACCGCCTCTATGATCAGGTCGCAGCCCGCCAGCGCCGCGTAATTGTCAGTGGCCGTAATAAGATCGAGGATGGCCTGCTTGTCCCGCTCGGTTTTTCGGCCGCGCTCGATTTCGCGATCCAGCAGCGCGGCGCTATAGGCCTTGCCTTTTGCAGCCGCGGCTGCACTGACATCCGTCATCACCACTGCGATGCCCGCACAGGCCGAGGCGTAGGCGATCCCCTGCCCCATCATGCCGGCACCGAGGATGCCCAGCTTCTTCACGGTTGTGGGAGCGATGTCGCGGGGCCGGCTGGCGCCGCTGTTTACGCTGTTGAGCTGGAAGAAATTGGCGGTAATGATGTTCTTGGCCTGCGGTGTGGTGACCAGATACGCGAGGCCGCGGGATTCAATGCGCAGGGCGGTATCAAAATCCACCGCCATGGTATCGCCGGCCACCGCCAGGATACGCTCAGGCGCAGGCAGCAGGCCGCGGGTTTTGCGAAAGTTCTGCGCCGGCGCCACCGCCAGGGTGGCAACGATGGCCGGACTCCAGATATCCCCGCCAGGAATTTTGTGACCCTTGCGGTCCCAGGGTTGTGTGGCCGCATCGGGGTTGGCCTCAATCCAGGCCTTCGCCGCGGGCACCAGTTCGTCGACAGACTCGACCAGCGCATCAATAAAACCTGCATCCAGCGCTTCGGCGGGACGCAAGCGTGTGCCCTGCATAAGGAAAGGCAGCGCTTTGTCGAGCCCCAGTATATGAATGGAGCGCACAATACCACCGGCGCCCGGCAACAGGCCCAGCGTGACTTCCGGAAACCCGATCACCACACGTTTGTCATTCACCGCGATACGGTGGTTGCAGGCCAGGCAGATTTCCAGGCCGCCGCCGAGAGCAGCCCCATTAATGGCTGCCACCACCGGCACCGGTAGTTTTTCCAGGCGACGCAGGGGCGCCTTGATACAGTCCTCAATCGTGCGGAATTGAGCTTCCTCGCCCCCCTCGGGCACGGCGCAGAGTTCTTTCAGGTCTCCGCCGGCAAAGAAGGTCGGCTTCGCAGACGCGAGTATCACGCCGGCGAGATCCTGCTCGGCTTCCAGCCGGTCGGGAATTTCCGCCATCGCCTCGCGGTATTGTGCATTCATGGCATTGACCGGGCCATCCATATCCATGGTGATGGTGACAATGCCGGCGCTGTCTTTCTCGTAAAGGAATCCGTGGCTGTGTTCACGCATATTTGCTTGCCCTGCTCTAGGCTATCAATCCGCTGCACGACTCGTCTGGCCGCGGGTTTTGTTGGCGGTAGTCACACCCGCTCAATGATGGTGGCAATACCCTGTCCACCGCCAACGCAAAGCGCCACCAGGCCGCGCTTGAGTTTGCGCCGCTCCAGCTCGTCAAGCATGGTGCCCACAAGCATCGCGCCGGTGGCGCCGAGCGGATGCCCCATGGCGATTGCCCCGCCGTTGACGTTGGTCACTTCGTGGGAGATATCCAGGTCTTGCATGAAACGCAGCGCCACCGACGCAAAGGCTTCGTTGATTTCAAACAGGTCGATGTCGGCAGTGGTCATACCGGCCTTGGACAGCACTTTTTTCGCCGCGGGTCCAGGCCCGATCAACATAATGGTGGGATCAGTTGCGAGTACTGCGGTGGCGACGATACGAGCGCGCGGCGCCAGGCCAAGGTTCCGGCCCGCCTTTTCCGAGCCCACCAGCACCGCCGCTGCACCGTCGACGATGCCGGACGAATTGCCGGGTGTATGTACATGATTGATGGCGGCCAGCATCGGGTATTTACGCAGCATCAGGTCATCAAACCCGAGCGCACCGATGGCTTCGAAAGAGGGGCGCAGATTGCCCAGTATATCCATCGTGGTTGCCGGTTTGATGAACTCGTCTTGCGCGAGGATGGTGACTCCGTTCAGGTCCTTTACCGGCACCACGGATCGCTCGAAGTAGCCGTTGCGCCGGGCATTGGTCGCGCGCTGCTGCGATGCCAGCGCGAAAGCATCCACCACCTCGCGGCTCCAGCCTTCGAGGGTGGCGATGGTATCTGCACCAATACCCTGCGGGACCGCGCCGGTTTTGATGTTGACTTCCGGATCATTCAGCCAGGCCCCGCCGGCAGCCCCCATGGGCACGCGCGACATGGATTCCACACCGCCGGCAACGACCAGTTCTTCCCAGCCGGAGGCAATTTTCATCGCCGCCAGATTCACCGCTTCGAGGCCAGAGGCGCAGAAGCGATCCAGCTGCACGCCGGCGACACTCTCGTGCCACTGCGCGTATTGCACGATGGTCTTGGCCACGTCACCGCCCTGTTCCCCCACCGGCGATACGCAACCCATCACCACATCGTCAACCTGGCTGGTATCCAGGTCGTGGCGCTGCTGCAACTCCCGCAGCAGCCCGGCGCCGAGGGCGACGGATTTGACTTCGTGGAGAGAGCCATCTTTTTTACCCTTGCCCCGGGGAGTACGTATGGCATCGTAGATATACGCGGTATTTGGCGCCATTGAAGCTACCCTGCTCGATTGGACTGTCCGTGCACAAACAGCGAGATAATGTGCTTTTTATGCATTTTTACTTGCCTGAAACGTGCAAAACAATGACCATGGCGGACATAAATAGACATTTTGGGCTAACGCATAAGAAATGCGCTTCAACAGGGAGGTTCGGCTTTCCATGCAGGACATTTCCATTCATATCTATTTCGTCAAGGCAGTACTGGAGCACGTGGCAAAATGCGGATATGAACCGGAGACATTGCTCCGGCGCAGCCGTATCTCTCCGCGCCTGCTGCACGAACAACACGCACGGGTCAGTGCCGAGCAATACGCCAAACTCCAGACTGTGACCATGCGCGAGATGGGTGATGAAATGCTGGGTTACTGCCACCAGCCGTTCAGGCTCGGCCAGTGGTCGGCGCTCTGCCACTGGTTGATCCAGTGCAAAACCCTGGGGCAGGCACTTAAGCGCTTCTGCCTGTTTTACAACCTGCTGGACAAAACCCTGTTGCCGCGCCTGCAGGCCAGCGGCGATGTCGCGACGCTTGAAATCCGCCTCGCAAACCCCGCATCAGCGCCGCTCGAGCCCTACGCCTACGAACTCTTCACCTTTAGCCTGCACCGCCAGATGTGTTGGCTCACGCGCACCAACCTGCCGATCCGGCAAGTACAGCTACCCTATAGTGAGCCAGCGCACAGCCACGAGTACCGCCCGCTGTTTGTCGGCGCCCCGGTGCTTTTCGATACCGACTGCTGCCGGCTCGTGTTCGAGCGCACGCTGTTGGAAAAACCGGTGCAGCAGACACCCGACGACCTGGTCGACTTCCTGCGCAGGCCGCTCTATAACACGCTGGTGAACAGCTATCGCAGCAAGAGCTGGAGCCAGCGCGTGAAGGACGTGATCGGCAACGACCTGAGTGATCTGCCAACCTTTGCCGATATTGCGAACGCCTTGGATCTCAACCCGAAAAAACTGCGGCGCTTGCTGAATGAGGAGGGAATTGGCTACAGCAACCTGAAAACCCAATTGCGCCGGGACCTTGCCATCTATCACTTATCCACCCGGAAGAGTTCCATCGAGGAAATCGCGTTCAAGACCGGCTTTTCCGAAGCCAGCGCATTTATCCGCGCATTCAAAGGCTGGACCGGGGTGACTCCCATGACCTATCGCAAGGATCTGTCCTAGGAGTCCCTCACCCGCGTGTGCACAGTGGCCCCATCTACCCCAGCGACAACCGCCGCGCCAGCGCCCGGGGCGGCCGCTGGCCGGGTCACGCTGACCCAGGCAATATTTGCGGTCACAGTACCTGTGAAGCGGCTGTCGCGGCCTCGATACCGCTGCGCCGCCGATCGACTGGCCATTGAATTGCGCTCCGGCATCCACCCGCGATTTCTTCCCCGGCTGCAACCGGCCTGACTGCAAGGTCTGATAGTGGTTTTTTTGGCGGTTTGTTATTCTGCGCGGCTGTCATGAACACCGCGCTTTCGTTGGGCGCTCGCTGCCCTGCGAGACCGTCAAGATGGCTCGACCAACAAGGCTAGACGCGCCACGAATGTAGATTTTTTCCAGCCCAGATGTCGCGCGCCCGACACTGTCAAAAACCTGCATGAAAAAACATAACTTATTGAATTTAATAGATTTTTAAGAAAGAAATGCCAAAAATCGCCGACAGAGCCAAGGCTCAGAAACCCGAACACACTCCGATGATGCAGCAGTACCTGCGCATCAAGGCCCAGCACCCCCAGGAGCTGGTGTTCTACCGCATGGGTGACTTCTACGAGCTGTTCCATGACGACGCCAAGCGCGCCTCGGAGCTTTTGGACGTGACCCTGACCGCGCGCGGCAAGTCCGGCGGCGAGCCGATCCCGATGGCGGGCATCCCCTACCACGCGGCGGAGGGCTACCTGGCGCGGTTGATCAAGCAGGGCGTATCGGTGGCGATCTGCGAGCAGATCGGCGATCCGGCCACCAGCAAGGGACCGGTGGAGCGCAAGGTGGTGCGCATCGTCACCCCGGGCACCGTCACCGACGAGGCGCTGCTGAACGAGCGCCGCGACAACCTGCTGGCGGCAGCGGCACTGGTCGGCGACCAGTACGGCCTGGCGCTGCTGGACCTGGCCACCGGCCGCTTCGTGGTGCAGGAGATGGATTCGGTGGAGGCGCTGGCGGAGCAGGTGCAGCGCCACAGCCCGGCGGAACTATTGGTCGCAGAAGAGCTGGCGCTGCCGGCGGATATCGAGCGCCGCGCCGGCCTGCGCCGCCGCGCGCCGTGGGAGTTCGAGCTGGAAACCGCACTGCGCCTGCTGAACCAGCAGTTCGGCACCCTCAATCTCGAGGCCTTCGGCTGCAGCCATATGCACGCAGCGGTGACCGCCGCCGGCTGCCTGCTGCAGTACGCGCGCGACACCCAGCGCACCGAGCTGCCGCATATCCGCAGCCTGCAGACCGAGAGCAGCGACGATACCGTGGCCCTCGACGGCGCCAGCCGCCGCAACCTGGAGATCGACCTGAACCTGTCCGGCGGCGACGACAATACGCTGCTGTCGGTGTTCGACAGCTGCAAGACAGCCATGGGCAGCCGCCTGCTGCGCCGCTGGCTGAACAATCCGCTGCGCCAGCTCACCACGCTGACCAACCGCCAGGACGCCGTAGCCGCGCTGGTCGACGGCTACCGCTTCGAGCCGCTGCGCGACGCACTCAAGCCCGTGGGCGATATGGAGCGTATTCTCGGTCGCCTGGCCCTGCGCTCCGCGCGCCCGCGCGACCTGGCGCGCCTCGGCCAGTCGCTGAGCCAGTTTCCGGAGATCCAGCGCGAGCTGGCGGACACCGAATCGGTACTGCTGAAAGAGCTGCTGCGGGAAATCGGCGAGTGGCCGGAGACGGTCGAACTGCTCGAGCGCGCGCTGGTAGACAACCCGCCGGTGGTGATCCGCGATGGCGGTGTCATCGCCGAGGGCTATGACGATGAGCTGGACGAGCTGCGCTCGATCAGCGAGAACGCCGGCGACTACCTGGTGCAGCTGGAGGTGCGGGAAAAAGAGCGCACCGGTATCCCCACCCTAAAAGTGGGCTACAACCGCGTACACGGCTACTTTATCGAGATCAGCCGCGGCCAGAGCGACAAGGCGCCGGCGGACTATATCCGCCGCCAGACCCTGAAAAACGCCGAGCGCTTTATCACCCCGGAACTGAAAGAGTTCGAGGACAAGGCGCTGTCTGCCAAGAGCCGCGCGCTAACGCGTGAGAAAGCCCTGTACGAAGCCCTGATCACCAAACTGAACGAATTCCTCGCCCAGCTGCAAACTGCCGCCGCCGCGGTGTCACAGCTGGATGTGCTCGCCTGCCTGGCCGAGCGCGCCGACAACCTGCGCCTGTGCCGCCCGCAACTCGGCACCGAGCCCGGCCTGCATATCACTGCCGGCCGCCACCCGGTGGTGGAGCAGGTACTCGACGATCCGTTCGTCGCCAACGATATCGAACTGCGCGACGACCGCCGCATGCTGGTGATCACTGGCCCGAATATGGGCGGTAAATCCACCTACATGCGCCAGACCGCGCTGATCGCCCTGCTCGCCCACTGCGGCAGCTATGTGCCCGCGGACGAGGCCAGAATCGGCCTGCTGGACCGTATCTTCACCCGCATCGGCAGCGCCGACGACCTGGCCGGCGGCCGCTCCACCTTTATGGTGGAGATGACCGAGACGGCCAATATCCTGCGCAATGCCAGCGCCCACAGCCTGGTACTGATGGACGAGATCGGCCGCGGTACCAGCACCTACGACGGCCTGTCGCTGGCCTGGGCCTGCGCCCACTTCCTGGCCGATCAGGTGCGCGCCTTCACGCTGTTCGCCACCCACTACTTCGAGCTGACCGATCTGCCGAACCAGTGCCCGGAGGCGGCCAACATCCACCTGAACGCCACCGAGCACGGCGACAGCATCGTGTTCCTGCACCGTATCCAGGAAGGGCCGGCGTCCAAGAGCTACGGCCTGCAGGTGGCCAAGCTGGCCGGGATTCCCAACGACGTGCTCGTCGAGGCGCGCACACGGCTGGCGGCGCTGGAATCCGGCGCGCCCGCTACCGCTGAGCCCGCGCCCCGCGCCGTGGAACCGCAACCCACGGCAGAACCACAAGTTACCGCGGCCCCTCAGACCGCTCAGGCCCCGGCCTCCCCGCAACAGCAGGTAGACCTGTTCGGCGCCCCCAGTCACCCGGCCGTGAACGCGCTGGAGGAGCTGGATCCGGACGAAATGACCCCGCGGCAGGCCCTGGAGCAGCTGTACGCACTGCGGGCGCTACTGTGACCGGGGCGCCCGAACCGCAGGTCGCCAGTTATAACAACCCAACCAATTCGACTGAAAAGCCACTACAATTCGCGCCAGTTATTGCTAAAATCCGCTGCTTCACCGAATTGGGTATTCTCGAGGGACAAGCATGACATTCGTAATTGGGGAAAACTGCATCAAGTGCAAATACACCGACTGTGTGGAAGTCTGCCCAGTGGACTGCTTCTATGAGGGCCCCAACTTCCTGGTGATCCACCCGGACGAATGCATCGACTGCGCCCTGTGCGAGCCGGAGTGCCCGGCCAACGCCATCTTCTCCGAAGACGAGGTACCCGAGGATCAGCAGCAGTTTATCGAGCTGAACGCGGAGCTGGCCGAGGTGTGGCCGAATATCACCGAACAGAAAGACCCACTGCCCGACGCCGCCGAATGGGACGGTAAGAAGGGTAAGCTCGACCAGCTGGAACGCTGAGTCGGCACGAAACGAAAAGCCGTCATCGACGGCTTTTTTTATCACCGGATAAAAATCCCACGGAAAGGCCTGGCACTCCGCCCGTATTACGAAGTAAGGCAAACATTTCCATGAAGACCCTCCGCGTTCTGCTGCGCCGCACGCTGGCGATTGCACTACTGAGCATCCCCGCCGAAACACTGGCCAACGACGACAAGAAAATCGCCCTGACCTTCGACGATGGCCCCACACCGGGCGCCACCGAGGCACTGCTCGACGAGCTGGACCGCCTGCAGATAAAGGCCACTTTTTTCCCGGCCGGCAATGCGGTCAAACAATTCCCGGCACAGGCCAACGCCATTATCAAAGCCGGCCACGCGATTGATGGCCAGAGCCGCCGCGCAACACCCCCGCGCATGGAACTCGCGGGACCGGCAGCCAGGCGCGAGGTTGCCGGCGCCGCGAAAATCCTGCGCGAGATGGGCTATCGCGATTCGCTCGCATTCCGGGCGCCGCTGAGCCTGTTACCACGGCCCCAGGGGCAGAGTGCCGACAGCCGTGACGCCGGTGCCGGCAACTGGAACCTGCTGCCAGAATCCGATACCGAAATGACGGATGCCGAGGAAGTGGCGGACTATGTAGCCGACAATGCGTTTCCCGGCGCCGTGTTGCTGCTGCACCCGATGTACGGCCAGCGCCGCCAGGTCCTGAACGCCCTGCCACTGATCAGTGAAAAACTGCGCGCGCGCGGCTACGAGTTCACCACCCTATCCGACCTGTTGCCGCGCCACGCCAGCTGAAGGGTTTCTGTGCAGACGCCACTCGAGACACTACTCCGCTATCTCCCGCGCAGCCGGCGGTAAGTGGAGTGGTCGTTAACGTGGAATAACGTTACAAATTGGAACCACGGATTGGCCCATTTTGCCTTCGGGCGATGGGCGGTCCGCAGCATCCGCGCTAAGCGGAACCCGACCCCTGTCACAACAGGAGAATGACCATGTTGCGCTGGGCTATTATCTGTCTCGTTATTGCGCTGATCGCGGCCTTCTTCGGCTTCGGCGGCGTAGCATCCACGGCAGCGAGCATTGCCAAGGTGCTCTTCTTCGTCTTCCTGGCACTCTTCGTGCTGGCCCTGATCTTCGGCCGCCGCGGCCCGCCGAGCTGACCACATCCAGAATTCACTGCCGGCGGCCCTGTGCCGCCGTCTTTTTCTCTGCCCCGCACTCTACCTGTCGCGCTGGGGTTCCAGCCCCAACAGGTCGGCGAAGTGGTTGAAGCCCGATATCAACTCCATGACCCCCAGGGCCTCGATGATTTCGTCATCCCGGGCGCCCAGCTTGCGCGCGGCAATGACCAGCCGCTCGCCGTGGTCGCTGGGGGCAGAGTTGGCGTGGCGGGCGAGATCGAACAGAGCGTGTTCCTTGGCCGAATAGTGCACATGCTCAGGATCCGTACGGATTCGCAAAACCTCTTTCGGATCGACTCCGAGGCCCTGCAGTGTGGCGCTGTGGTGGTAGATACCGTAATCGCAGTGGTTGTCGGCGGAAATCGCCAGTGCCATGCCCTCTTTCAGCTGGGCCGACAGGCAGCCGCTCAACATCACCGCCCGGTACATTTGCCAGTTGGCTTCGAGCAGGGCCGGGTGTTGCGCGTGGGCGCGAAACAGGCTCGGCACGGCCCCCAGCTCCTCCTCGATCTCGGTAAAAATCACCGTTACCCGATCCTCCGCCGGGCTCTCCACCAATGGAATCAGGCTCATAGTGCACCTATCTCTCTATCGGGCTTTCGTGTCTGCCGCCGGTTTTGCGCGCCAGCAGCGACTGTTCGCACACCGCAATTACTGTATATAATCCCAGCATGCGAAAGATCATCCACTGCGATTGCGACTGTTTCTACGCATCGGTCGAAATGCGCGACGACCCCAACCTGCGCGGTCGCCCATTGGCCGTGGGCGGCGCCAGCGACCGGCGCGGGGTCATCTCCACCTGCAACTACGAGGCGCGCCGCTACGGTGTGCGCTCGGCCATGCCCAGCGCCCAGGCAAAAAAACTCTGCCCTGACTTGATTGTAGTACCGGGTAACATGAAAAAATATCGGGAGATCGGCGCGCAGATCCGGGATATCTTCCTGGAATTCACCGATTTCATAGAACCCCTGTCTCTCGATGAAGCGTACCTGGATGTCACCGACAGCGGCCACTGCCGCGGCAGCGCCACCCTGATCGCCACCGAAATCCGCCGTCGCGTGCATGAGGAACTCGGCATCACCATCTCCGCCGGTGTCGCTCCCAACAAGTTTCTCGCCAAGATCGCCAGCGACTGGCACAAGCCCGATGGCCTCACGGTCATCACTCCCGACCAGGTAAACGCATTTGTGCTCAGGCTGCCGGTGGCGAAGATTCACGGCGTTGGCCGCGTGACAGCGGAGAAGCTGCTACGCCAGGGTATCCGCACCTGCGCCGACCTGCGTCACTTCTCACAGATCGAGCTGACACGGGACTACGGCAAATTCGGCAACCGCCTGTACCAGCTGTGCCGCGGCATCGACGATCGCCCGGTCAGCGGCGACGGCGCGCGCAAGAGCGCGAGCGTGGAACACACATTCAGCGAGGATCTCACCACATACAGCGACTGGCAGGAACAACTCACCGAGCTCTATGTGCGCCTGCTGGAGCGCCTGGAAAACCTCGACGACCGCTATGAGGTCAGCGGCGCGGGCGTAAAAGTGAAATACGGCGACTTCTCCACCATGACGCAGGAACGCACCAGCCAGGCCGCCCGCATTTCCGAATTCAAACACCTGCTGCAACAGTGTTGGAACAAGCGTCCGGAACCGATCCGCCTGCTCGGAGTCGGCGTAAAACTCAAGGATTTGCGCGCCGAACTGGGTCCGGAACAACTGCCGCTGCCGCTGCCCCTGCCCGACCCGGGAATCCACAGCCTGTCTGCTTAACGGCGTGGCGCCCGGGCCTATTGGCACCCGAATTCACTACCATATAGCACGTACCAGTCAGTAAATCTGGCGTCGCCGCTCACTCACCACAAGGAGGACCGCGGGGCCGGGAACTATACTCCCCAGACTACCGGCGAAGAGCGGGCTGATGAAGAAAGCACTCCCCAGCGCACTCGTTGGCTGGTTCCTGAATTACGCCACCAAGCTGGAACACCCGCTGCTCTTCAAGTGGATCAGCGTCATCTTCCTGGTAAACCTGTTTATTCCGGACCCGGTACCCTTCGTGGACGAATTGCTGCTGGGGCTGTTTACCCTCTATCTGGGGCGCCGGAAAAAAGCCCCGCCGCCCAGGGAGTGGGCAGCGGCAGATCGCGGCGGGGACACAGAAACCAATTCGCGGGAAAAGCGAAAGCTCTGAATGCGGGGGCGGGAGCGCCCCCCATCTTCGAACCCATTGGAGCAGGTGTACTGAGCGCACGGAGGCGCAAGCATGTTGTCCCGGAAAGAAATTCAGCACCTGAGTGACGAGGCGTTACTCGACTATTACCACTCGACGCGCAACCTGAAAGCATTCCGCCAGCTCTATGCGCGCCACAAAGACAGCCTCTACCGATACTGCAGCCAGATGTGCGCGGCCAGCGCGGCCGGCGTACTCGAGGAACTCTGGCGCAGCCTGCTCGAGCGTCCGCCGCAACTTTGCGGTCGCCTGCTTCGCAGCTGGCTGTTCATTCGCCTGAATAAATTACTGCGTAATTGCACTGACACCGACAACAGGGAACCCGCACCAGCACTGGTCGACGACACGTTGCTGTGCGGTATCCAGCAGCTGCCGCGCATCCAGCGCAATGTGCTGTTGCTGCACCTAGAGTGCGAATTGCCGCTGGCCACGGTGGCCGACATCGAAAGTATTTCCCTCGCTGCCTGCCGCGACCACTATCATCGCGGTCGCGAGCACCTGGACGAAATCCTGCACGGCCCCAAACGGCAACCCTGGCGAATTGAGGAAGTGGAGGTAACAGTATGAGTATTTGGGAAAACCGATACCGGGATGCGGTTGCGGATATAGCCTCCCCCGGAGCACTCGATGAAAAGATCCTGCAACAGGCCCGTCAGTTCAAGCCGCGCAAACAGGACAAGCGCTGGCTGTCGCGCACTGCCAGCAGCTTTACCGCCGTGGCCATTGTCGTGCTGCTGGTGCACCCGGCCCAATACCTCGGCGCGCTGACCCCGAAACTGAGCGGTGCCGCCGACGCCTCCAGTGGCCCGCTTGCCAACTGGAACCCGGCCACGGCAAAGGCCTCCACGCCGGCGTCGGACCCGTGGTTTGAACTGCGCAGCGCAGTGCACGCGGGCAACTACCTGCAGCTGTGCCAGCAGTGGCGAAAGCAGCAGCGTGGCGACCGCAGCGAGCGCCTGCCCCGCGATCTGGAAACCATGGCGCGGGAGCACTGCCGAATACTCCCCAGCCACTGATTAGTGCTATCCGCGCTGGCTTAAAGTAAGAATCACCTTACCGCGCGCGCGGCGCTCGGTAATCGACGCAAACGCCTGCACATATTCCTCGAAGTGATAAACCTCTGTGGTCAACGGCTTCAGCCTGCCCTCTTCGACCATCTGCAGCAGCTCGGAAAAATTCTGCAGGTTGGCCTTCGGTTCCCGCTGCGCCCAGCTGCCCCAAAATATCCCCATAATGTCCCCCGCCTTCAGCAACGGCAGGTTCATCGGTAACCGGGGAATATCGCCGGAAGCAAAACCGATCACCAGGTAGCGCCCGCTCCAGGCGATGGAGCGATAAGCGGCCTCGGTAAAGTCACCGCCCACCGGATCGAAAATCACATCGGCACCGCGCCCGTCCGTCAGCGCCTTGATACGCTCCTTGAGATCCTCACTGCAGTAATTTACCAGCTCATCGGCCCCGACATCGCGGCAGAACGCCAGCTTCTCCGGGGTGGATGCACAGGCGATCACCCGCGCACCGAGCGCCTTGCCCAGCTGTATCGCGGTTACACCGACGCCGCCGGCCGCCCCCAGTACCACGAGGGTTTCCCCCGGCTGCAGGCCTGCACGCTGTTTCAGCGCATAGTAGGAGGTGGCATAGGTGATACAGAAACCGGCGGCCTGTTCGAAGGTGAGGTTATCCGGCATCGGTACCAGCAGGTTTTCATCCACCTGTACCTGCTCGGCAAACGCCGCCATGCCCGGCATGGCAATCACCCGGTCCCCCACCTTGAAGTTTTTCACCGCGTCGCCGACCGCGCTGACCACACCGGCACACTCGCCACCGGGCACAAACGGCAGCGGCGGCTTGACCTGGTATTTGCCGGCGATAATCAGCGCATCCGGGAAATTGATTCCCGCGGCGCGCACGTCGATGCGCACCTCGCTGGCTTTCAGCGGGCGCAACTGGTGTTCACCAATCTGCAACTGCTCCGCGGTTCCGTATTCGACACAGATCAATGCGCGCATTACTCGCTCCCTATTTTCAACACTGCGGCGCCGCCGCTCAGAAGGCCGATAGCCCACCGTCCACTGCCAGCGCCTGGCCAGTGACATAAGTCAGGCGCGGCGACAACAGCATCAGCATCGCGGTCACCACTTCCTCCGGCTGCGCGAGGCGCTTCATCGGGCAGCCCGAAGCCAGGAAGGTCTGGAACTCGTCCGCACTGGCACCGTGCGTATCCATCTCCGTCACCATCGGTGTCAGGGTAAAGAAAGGGCAGATGGCATTGACACGCACGCCGTGTTTGGCATTTTCCACCGCGGCGGTCTTGGTCACCCCGATCACCGCGTGCTTGGCCGCGGAGTAAGACACCCCCTTGGGCGTAGCGCCGAGCCCGGCCATCGACGAGACATTCAGAATCGTGCCGGTGCCGCGCTGTTTCATCAGCGGCAGCTGATACTTGAGCCCGAAAAACACGCCTTTCAGGTTGACGTTGTACTGGCGGTCGAGCTCCGCTTCGCTGGTCTGTTCCAGCGGCATCAGCGGCGGCGCCACCCCGGCATTGTTGACGGCAATATCCAGGCTGCCGAATTCCTTTTCTGCCAGCGCCACCAGTGTTGCGCAGTCGCGCTCCACCGACACATCGCAGCGCTGTGCGCGCACCTCGTAGCCGGCCTCTACCAGTTCGCCCGCCACTTTATCCAGCGCCGCGGTATTGATGTCGCCGAGTATCAGGCGCGCACCACGCGCGCCCAGCTCCCGCGCCAGCAGGCAACCGAAACCGCTGGCCGCACCGGTAATCAGTGCCACCTGGCCATCAAAATCGAGTATCGGATCACGCATATCAGATTCCCCCGCAGGAAGTCATACCGCCGTCCACCACCACACATTCGCCGGTGGTGTAGCTGGAGGCATTGGAAACCAGGTAGAGCACCGTGCCGGCCATTTCCTCCGGCTCCGCATGGCGGTGCAGCGGAATATGATCGATCGCGGTATTGTAGATTTCCTCGTGGGAAAACAGTGCCCCGGCAAACTTGGTCTTGGTGAGCCCCGGCAACAGCGCATTGACGCGGATATTGAACGGCGCACACTCCTTGGCGAAGGCTTTGGTCATATTGACCACCGCCGCCTTGGTAATCGAGTAAATACCCTGGCCGACGCCCGGCTGCAGCGCATTGATCGAGGCGGTATTGACGATACAGCCGCCGCCCTGCTCGCGCATCAATTTGCCCGCTTCCACCGACATGAAGAAGTAGCCGCGGATATTCACATCCACGGTCTTCTGGAAAGCGCCCAGATCCGTGTCCAGGATATGCCCGAAGTAGGGGTTGGTGGCAGCGTTGTTGACCAGGATATCGAGGCGCCCATATCTCTCGCGGATATCGGCAAACGCTCGTTCAATCTCCTGCATATCGCCAATATGGCACGGCAGCGCCTCGGCCTTGCCCCCGGCCGCGACAATGGCGTCTGCCACCCCCTGGCAGCCTTCGATTTTACGGCTGGACACCAGCACATGGGCGCCCTGCTCCGCCAGCAGTCTGGCGATGGCCTCACCGATACCGCGGCTGGCGCCGGTCACCAGGGCAATTTTTCCGGTCAGGTCAAACAGATTGGTCGCCATAATTTTCTCCCACTTATATTCGCGTTTTTAAGATTCTTTTTCGATCACATCCAGCGCCATCAACGCCAGTGGCTCCACAAAAGCGCCGAGTTTCGCCGCACTCTTGCTGGAGGCGTTGCCGTCGTGTGCGCGCTTGGCGACACCCTGCACAATCGCCGCCAGGCGGAAGAAGCTGAACGCCAGGTAAAACGCCCAGTTATCGATTTTTTCGATGCCCATGCGCTCGCAGTAGCGCGCCACATACGCCTGTTCGGATGGAATACCCAGTGCACTGCGATCCACCCCCATCAGGCCGGAGATATTGCCGGCATTGGCCGGCATGCGCAGCTGCATGCACTGGTAGGCAAGATCGGCAAACGGATGACCGAGGGTGGAGAGTTCCCAATCCAGCACCGCGATGGCGCGGCTCTCGGTCGGGTGGAACACAATATTGTCGAGCCGGTAATCGCCATGCACCAGGGTTGCACGACCGTCATCCGCCGGCAGTGCGCCGCCGAGCCAGTTGATCAGCCGGTCCATCGCGTCGATGGTGTGCAGTTCCGAGGCGCGGTACTGGCCGCTCCAGCGCTCCAGCTGGCGTGCGAAATAATTGCCCGGCTTGCCGAAATCCGCGAGCCCCACCGCCGTCACGTCGACGCTGTGCAGCGCCGCCAGTACCCGGTTCATCTCTTCGTAGAAAGCGCTGCGCTGCGTGTTGTCCAGCTCCGGCAACGCCGCATCCCAGAAAATGCGTCCCTCGCAGTACTCCATCAGGTAGAACATGGAGCCGATCAGCGCGCGGTCTTCACACAGGTGCAGAACACGGGGCACCGGCACATCGCTATCGGCCAGCGCGCGCATCACGCGAAACTCGCGATCCACTGCGTGCGCGGACTTCAGCAGTTTGCCCGGCGGCTGCCGGCGCAAGACGTAAATGCCGGAAGCGGCGGTGATCTTGAAGGTGGGATTGGACTGGCCGCCGGCAAATTTTTCCACCGCGATAGGGCCGCGAAATCCCTCGATGTTTGCCGTCAGGTATGCCGTCAGCTGTTCAATCGGCAGCTGCTCCACGGCACTGTTATTCGCTGTTGCACTCGCCTGTGTCATTCTCTGAGCTCCCGCGTTACGCATCTTTTTCCGCGCCGTAGCGCGCTGCCAGGTTGCGCCCCAGCTGCATCATATGCACCTGATCGGGGCCATCCGCCAAGCGGATGGTGCGCGCGTAGGCATAGTGCTGGGCGAGATGGAAATCCTGGCTCAGGCCGGCGGCCCCGTGGATCTGCATCGCCCGGTCGATCACATTGCAGGCCATCTGCGGCGCAACGATCTTGATCATCGCGATCAGGTCCCTGGCCGCCTTGTTACCGTAGCGGTCCATCTGGTCGGCCGCCTTCAGCGTGAGCAGGCGCGCCTGTTCGATCTCACAGGCGGACTTGGCGATATCTTCGCGCACCGAGCCCTGTTTACTCATCGGCCGCCCGAATACCACACGCTGTTCCGCGCGTTTCGCCATCGCCTCGAGGGCGCGCTGGGCCTGGCCGATCAGGCGCATGCAGTGGTGAATGCGGCCCGGGCCGAGACGCCCCTGGGCGATCTCGAAACCGCGGCCCTCGCCGACAATCAGGTTGGCAGCCGGCACCCGCACATTGTCGAAGATCACTTCGGCGTGGCCTTCCGGTGCGTCGTCGTAACCGAATACGGTCATCGGGCGGACGATGTTGACGCCCGCAGTCTCCGTCGGTACCAGTATCTGCGATTGCTGTTGGTGGCGATTGGGATTGTCCGGGTCGGTCTTGCCCATCACGATCAGAATTTTGCAGCGCTCGTTCATCAGGCCGCTGATATAGAACTTGTGGCCATTGATGATGTAGTCATCGCCATCGCGCACGATCGAGGTCTCGATATTGGTCGCGTCCGACGATGCCACCTTCGGCTCGGTCATGGCGAAGGCGGAGCGGATCTCACCGGTCAGCAGCGGTTGCAGCCACTGTTCCTGCTGCTGCGGGCTACCGTATTGGGCCAGCACTTCCATATTGCCGGTATCCGGCGCGCTGCAGTTGAAGATTTCCGACGAGAACAGCACCTTGCCCATCTCTTCGGCGAGCGGTGCGTATTCAAGGTTTGTCAGGCCGGCACCGAAGCGCGGGTCGGGCATAAACAGGTTCCACAGCCCGGCCTCCCGCGCCTTGATTTTCAGTTCCGCCAGCACCGGCGGCTCGCCCCAGCGGTCTTGCTGCAATTGCTGGTGAAAGGTCTCCTCGGCCGGGTATACCTGCTCGTGCATAAATTGCTGCAGGCGCTCCAGCAGTCGCTTCACGTTATCGGAATATTCAAAATCCACTGTTCGCTCACCTTTTCCACAATCTGCTAACTGTAAGTAATAAAGTCCTGGCGCTCGCGGAGCTCCAGATGCGGCACATGATTGAAGCTGTGCAAACTGATGCCGCCGGCACCGGCAAAGAACTGGCTTACCGCGGTATTCTTGATCTGCATATTCAGCTTGGTCACCGTGTCCGCGTGGGCGTCGAGCACACGGCGCACCATCATCGCGATAGCGCCGCCAGAGCTGACCACCAGCGCCCTGCTGCCCCTCGGGCCGGCGCCAACCACCGCCAATGCCTCGTCAATACGCCGCTCGAATTCCCGCCAGCTCTCCGCCGGGCTTATCTCCCCGGCAGACCAGGCCAGCATGGCCTTTTTCAAGAAGCGGTAGTAGTCGGAACGGCCGGCATCCGCGGCCGGAACGGCGTGCGGCTCGCGCTCGCCGTAGCTGCGCATGACGCCGTGAAAATCGAATTCATTCAGTTGCGGCAGCAGCTCCACCCGGGACGAATCCAGATCCAGCCCCGCACAGATACCATTGGCCGTCTCCCGGTGGCGCCGCAGATCGCCACACAGGATGCGGTCGAACTGCATCCCGGCATCGCGCCAGTGCTCGCCGAGCCAGCGCGCCTGGCGCCAACCCAGCTCGGATAACTTGTCGTAATCGGCGGCGCCAAATGACGCCTGGCCGTGGCGCACGGCATAGAACTCAGCCACTGGGAATACCCCCTGCTATTGGCCTTCTACCCTAGCGCCAGCTTATGGATCAGCGAAGTTTATTATGCGAATATTCAATCATTCACAACCGTGATAGTGAGGATGGCCGTGCAACTGCAACAGATCGATATGAATCTCTTCCTGGTACTCGAGGCCATCTACACTGCCCGCAACCTGACCCGCGCCGCCGAGCAGCTGCATATCACCCAGCCCGCGGTCAGCAATGCCCTGGCGCGCCTGCGCCGAAGCCTCGATGACCCCCTGTTCACCCGCACCCCCAGCGGCATGGCACCGACCCCGCTGACCGAGAGCATCATGCCCCGCGTGCAGCAGGCCCTGCAGCTGCTCGGCACCAGCCTGAGTGAACAGCGCCAGTTCAATCCGGCCACAGAAACCCGCACGCTGCGGCTGTCGATGAACGATATGGCGGAAACCCTGCTATTGCCGCGCCTGCTCGAACGACTGGAGCAGGAAGCCCCGGGCGTCAGCGTGGAATCCTATTACGTACCCCGCGACCGCCTGGCCAAAGAGCTCGCCGCCAATACGCTGGATTTCGGTCTCGATATCCCCATGCCCACCGCCACCCAGCTGCAGCAACAGCGTCTCGTCAACGACCGCTACCTGTGTATGGTGCGCACCGACCACCCGCTGGCCGAGCACGGCGGCCTAACCCTGGAGCAGTATTTACAGCTGGAACACATTCACGTCTCTAGCCGCCGCAGCGGCCCCGGACTGGTGGATATCGCCCTGAACAGACTGGGCCGGCGGCGGCGCATCAAACTGCGCGTGCAGCACTACCGGGTGGCGCCGACGGTAGTGCTGCGCACCAACCTGGCCCTGACGGTGCCCGCCAGTCTGGCCAACCAGTACCCGGCGCGACTGTTCGAGCTGCCGTTCCAGGTGCCGCAGATGGACTGGCACCTGCTGTGGCACAGGAACCAGCACGAGGATCCAGCCAATCGCTGGCTGCGGGAATTGCTATTGGGGATGTTTTCCTAGATCGAAATCGAAAGCGCCACTGTGAAGGTGAAGTGAAGGCTCCGCCGTCGGGGGCGTTGGCGAAACATTTGCCGATCAGGCTGTTGAGTGTACGGCCTCCGGCGGCGGGGTCGCCCCTGTGTTCGAACGACCCGGCGCCGGCACCGCGAGCGCAATTCCCCCGAACCGGCCAAAGAATTCGACCGGATTGGTCACTGCCCCGCCCAATCCCCCCTGCTATCCTGCCGCCAAGCTATGCAAATCGTTGCATATACAAAACCATACCAACTGGTCACAAAACAGAATTTCGCCAAGAGGGTTTCGCCATGTCACAAGCCGCCTACCCGCACCTGCTGGCCCCGCTGGATCTGGGGTTCACCACGCTGAAAAACCGCGTGCTCATGGGTTCCATGCACACCAACCTGGAAGAACATGCGGGCGGCTTTACCCGCCTGGCCGCCTTTTACGCCGAGCGCGCCCGCGGCGGCGTGGGCCTGATCGTGACCGGCGGTATCGGTCCCAACGCAGAGGGTGGCGTGTTTATGGGCTCGGCCAAGATGACCACCCCGGAAGAAGCCCAGCAGCATCGGGAAATTACCGACGCCGTGCACACCGAGGGTGGCAAGATCTGTATGCAGATACTCCACGCCGGCCGCTATGCCTATAACCAGGACCTGGTCGCACCGTCCGCAATCCAAGCGCCGATCAATCCGTTCACCCCGCGGGAACTGACCAGTGAGGAGGTCGAGGGCCAGATCGACGACTATGTGCGCTGCGCCACCCTCGCCCGCGAAGCCGGCTACGACGGCGTCGAGATCATGGGTTCCGAGGGTTACTTCATCAATCAGTTCATCGTCGCACGCACCAACAAGCGCACTGACGAGTGGGGTGGCAGCTTCGAAAACCGCATCCGCCTGCCGATCGAAATCGTGCGCCGTGTGCGCGAAGCCGTGGGCGAAGACTTCATTATCATCTACCGCCTGTCGATGCTCGACCTGGTGGAAGACGGCAGCACCTTCGATGAGGTCGTGACCCTCGGCCAGGCGATCGAAAAAGCCGGTGCCAGCATTATCAACACCGGCATCGGCTGGCACGAAGCACGCGTCCCCACCATCGCCACCAGCGTGCCCCGCGCCGCGTTCACCGAAATCACCGCCAAGGTCAAACAGCACCTGAGCGTGCCGGTGGTGACCAGCAACCGCATCAATATGCCGGCCGTGGGCGAGCAGGTACTCGCCGAAGGCCACGCCGATATGGTCTCGATGGCGCGGCCCTTCCTCGCCGACGCGGAGTTCGTCAACAAGGCCGCGGAAAACCGCGCGGAC
This sequence comes from Microbulbifer sp. SAOS-129_SWC, assembly GCF_039696035.1. Classification (GTDB taxonomy): domain Bacteria; phylum Pseudomonadota; class Gammaproteobacteria; order Pseudomonadales; family Cellvibrionaceae; genus Microbulbifer. Next base: position 1,437,501 of record NZ_CP155567.1, on the reverse strand, counting down.
GAAATCAACACCTGTATTGGCTGTAACCAGGCCTGCCTGGACCACACTTTCGAACTCAAGTTGACCTCGTGTCTGGTCAATCCGCGCGCCTGCCACGAAACCGAGTTGCAGTATCTGCCCACTGACAACGCCAAGCGCATCGCCGTGGTCGGCGCCGGCCCTGCCGGCCTCGCCGCCGCCACCGTTGCCGCCGAGCGCGGCCACCGGGTAACGCTGTTCGAAGCGGATGCGCGCGTCGGCGGCCAGTTCAATATTGCCAAGCAGATTCCCGGCAAGGCGGAGTTCGAGGAAACCCTGCGCTACTTCACACGCAAGCTGGAGCTGACCGGGGTCGAGGTCAAGCTGAATCACCGTGCCAGCGCCGAAGAACTGCAGGCGTTCGACGAAGTCATCATCGCCACTGGTATCAATCCGCGCACGCCGCCGATTCCCGGCATCGAGCACGACAAGGTGCTGAGCTACCTGGACGTGCTCAAGCACAAGAAGCCGGTCGGGCAGAAGGTCGCCATCATCGGCGCCGGTGGCATCGGTTTCGATGTGGCCGAGTACCTGACCCACGAAGTGGAGCCGGCGCAGGAACTGATTGCCGGCAGCAAAACAGCGTTTTTCGATGAGTGGGGCGTGGATATCCGGCTCGACAATCGCGCCGGCCTGAAAGCGGCAAGCGCGGTCAGCGCGCCGCGCCAGGTGACCCTGCTGCAGCGCAAGACCTCCAAGGTGGGCGCCGGGCTCGGCAAAACCACTGGCTGGATTCACCGCACCAGCCTCAAGCATCGCAACGTACAGATGGTGCCCGGCGCCAGCTACGAGAAAATCGACGATCGCGGCCTGCACCTGCGAGTCGGCGATGAAACACAGTTGCTGGAAGTCGATAACATCATTATCTGCGCCGGCCAGGACCCGGCACGGGAACTCTACGAAGCGATGCAGGGCGGCAAGGCGACCGTGCACCTGATCGGTGGTGCTGACGAGGCCGCCGAACTGGATGCCAAGCGCGCCATCGACCAGGGATCGCGACTGGCCGCCGGGATCTAGAGGCGCTGTGTTCCGCCGGCAGGGTCGCCGGATTTTCTTGCAACGATCTCGTCAGGCACCCGGCGTCTCGCCGGGTGCCGCTTTCTGGTCGGCGGCAAGCGGACAATCGCGCATAAAAAAGGCCCCGATCGGGGCCAATAACAAGGATGACTGATTGTGTCGCGTTATTGCAATTGCGCCGCGTGCGGCTCCGGCCACTCGGGGCGCGACAGCTGCGCTGTCCAGCGATAGAGGGCAAACACCACCCCGCACAGGCCGAACATCAGCCAGTAGAGTGCCGGCCCGCTCCACCACTGGATCACCACTCCACCCACCAGCGGGGCCAACGACCAACCCAGAGAATAGAAAGACGCAGCTCCGAAATAGCTGCCGCGCAGATGGTCCGGTGCCAGGCGGTCGATCTGCACACTCATGGTCGGGAACAGGATCGCCTCCGCCAGGCTGATGACAAAGGACGCCCCCATCCACCCGGCAAACCAGTCGACAGGGTTGAGCGCAAACCACACCTGCCCCACCGCGAGTATTCCCAGACCGATGACGATACGCCCATTGATGGAGATCCCGCCCATCAACTGCAGCAGCGGAAACTGCAACAGGACAATCGTAGTGGCGTTGACCAGGATCATGCTGGAGATCAGCTGGACCAGGTGCGGCGCCTGCGCCCGGGTCAGGTACTGCACCAGGCTGGAATCCATGTGCGCGTAGATAAACATTGTCAGCACATTGGCGACAATCAACACCAGGAACACGTGGTCCTTACGCAGCACTGCCAGCGTGCTGGCCAGTGTTGTCGCGCGCCCGCGGCCCTGTTGCGCCACGCGGCCACTGACGGTGTATGCGAATCCCCACAGAAAACCCAGGCACAACAACAGGTAGCTCAGCGCAGTCAGACCGAAGGTCGACTGCTGCGCGCTGAGTCCGGCCCAGACGCCGATGATTGGCCCCAGCGCGGCGCCCACGTTGACGAGAAAATAGCGTAACTGCAGCGCCAGTTCACGGCTCGCAAGATCCGGAACCAGATCCCCGATCAGTGCGTTTGCCGGCGGTTCCCATACTGCGCGGCCGATGGCACACAGCGTCATCGCCGCAATAAACGTCGGCAGGCTTTGCGCCACAGCCAGCAGCGCAAAAGCGAAGGTATTGATGCCGGTACCGGCCAGCAGCACATTGCGACGACCATAGCGATCCGACAAAGCGCCGACAAAAAATCCCAGCACGGCCGCGCCCACCGCTGATGCACTCAGGATCAGCCCGATCTGCGCGGCGCCCAACTGAAACTTTTCATAGAGCAGGATCGCCAGGAATGGCCACACCATAAAAAAAGTACCGCGACCAAAAAAACTGCCGATCAGAATGATCCAGATTAACGGGGGAAAACCATGCAGCCTCTGCCACCACCGCCTGTCCATTGCCTGCTTCTCCTTGTGATAAATACGTTTTTATTAGTTTGTATCGGGCCGCACCACCGGGGCGGCAGCGGCAAAAATTCGGTAAAAAAAAACCCGGAAGGTCTGCCTTCCGGGTTTTCTTTGCGGGGAAGGCATTGACACCTTCCATCGCTCGCAGCTCTTTCGGGTGAACTAGGTGATCACGGCGATCACCGGGCGCATCTTATACAGACGGGTCACGATACGGACCGAGCCTGCGCAGACGCCATTCCAGGCACAACCACAGGACCACGGGCGCACGGAGGCCGGCAGCAGATGCTGCTGGGCGCGGTGCAATCGCGGTGAAAGGGTTTTGCCAAACATGTTCATGGGTATCAATGCAAAAAACTTGACGTAGTGGCGTTAATACTATCTGAGCATCGCCCTTTTGCAAGAAGAAAGTTGCATTATTTTTTGCGCTTGTTCTAGAAAGCGTTTTTTCGGTGGACTGTGGCTCCTGCAGTGAACCGCTGCGAGCAAATTGCGCATGCCGGTGCCGGGATGATGACCCGGGTCTGCGGGCATGTTTCGCCCCCACAAAAAACTTCGGAAGACCTTTATTCCGCAATCAGCCGGACGCCTCAGCACCGTAAAAACGCCGGCTATACTGAATAGTCTCCCCGGCAAGGAACAGGCAAATTACTGCAAGGATCGAAGCCGATGACCAGCGATGCCAATACTCCGCGCGCATATCCCCACAAAGCGCCGCATGATTCCCCCGGCAATAGCCCGACTCTCCCCACCGACATTTTCGACGCCCCCGCCGGTCCCCTGATCGGCCGGGTCGACAGCGAAACCGGTGTCGCCTGCTTTCGCGGTATTCCCTTTGCCGTCCCACCAGTTGGCGAGCGTCGCTGGCTGCCGCCACAGAAGTACCCGCGCTGGCACACACCACGCGATGCCGCCACCTTTGGTATGCCGGCGGCACAAAACCCGTCCGTTCTGTTCGACGTCGTCGGCCCCAACGGCGAAAAACCGGAGGGGGAAGACTGCCTCTACCTGAACATTTACGCCCCGCCGAATGCGGCGCCGGGGAAAACCGCGCTGCCGGTGATGGTGTGGATTCACGGGGGCTCCTTCTACCTCGGCGCCGGTTCCCAGGAGATCTACAATGGCCGCCACCTGGCCGCCAGTGGCCGCGCCATTATCGTCACCTTCAATTACCGCCTCGGCGCCCTCGGTTTCCTGCGCCTTGCCGATATCAGCGATATTCCCGCAACCGGCAACGAGGGGCTGCTTGATCAGATCGCCGCGCTGGAGTGGGTGCGGGAAAATATTGCCGCTTTCGGTGGCGACCCGAACAAGATCACCCTGTTCGGTGAATCCGCCGGCGCCATGTGTATTACCAGCCTGCTGGCGGCGCCGCGCAGCCGCGATCTGTTCCAGCGTGCCATCGTACAGAGCGGCAACCCCAGCACCGTGCACAGCCGCGAGCGCGCCAATGATCTGGCGCGCGGCTTTGTCGAGCACCTGGCGCGCATCCGCGGCAACGATGATCCCGCGGATGCCAGCACGCAGGAACTGTTACAGGCTCAGCTGGCGGTATTGTCCGACCCGCGTATGGAGCAGCACTGGGGCCAGCTGCCGTTCAAGCCGGTACTCGACAGCCAGCTGCTGTCCGCTGAGCCGATAGCCGTACTGCGCAATGGCCACGCCGCCGATATTCCACTGATGCTTGGCTACAATCTTGACGAGTGGAACCTGTTCAGCGCGACCGCGCCGGACAGTTTCACCCTCGATGACGATCAGATTCGCGCGCGCCTGGAGTGGATGCTGCCCGGCGACGCCCTCGCCCCGCTGCTGACCCATTACCACCGCAAGGCGCGCAGCCTGGTGGCCGATCCCTGGCCGGCATGGAGCCGCACCTGGAACCTGATGCTCACCGATATGGTCTTCACCCTGCCCGGTATGCGTTTCCTGCAGGCCCATGGCGGCCGCAATTACCACTACCATTTTGCGCAGCCGCTGGCATCACAGCCACTGCTTGGCGCCTGCCATGCGGTAGAGCTGGGCTATGTGTTCGGCACCCACGGGGACGACTCGGTGCAGAACCTGTACGGTGGAGAGACCGATCCGCACACGCTGAGCGAGGCGATGCGCGCAGCGTGGCTGCACTTTGCCGAGCACGGCGATCCCGGCGAAGACTGGCCCGCGTTCAGCGAGGGGCACAGCCGCCGTTTCGGCGATCATCCACAGGCCCGCACTTTCGACCCGACAGAAGTGGCCGAGCTGTGGCAACATGTGCCGCACGAATGGCTGCAGCGATATTTGTGACAGATGACAAAAATTTTACTGGTACGACATGGCGAAGCGGCGAAGTCCCCGACTGACGCAGACCCATCTCTGACAGAACTGGGTTTCCAGCAGGCGCACGCGTTGGCGGAACGCTATGCCGACGCCGAACGCTTCGAGCTGGTCAGCAGCCCCAAGGCGCGTGCGCGGCAGACGGCACAACCGCTGGCGGACCTGTGGCAGAGTCCGCTGCATATAGAACCGGCCGTCATTGAAATCCCCAGCCCCGCCGGCATAGCCCTGAACGAGCGCGGCACCTGGCTGCGCAGCTTCCTGCAGAGTGGCTGGAGCGGCATCGAGCCGAATCAGGCCGAGTGGCGACGGGCAACACTGCAGTACCTGCGCGATATCGAGCAGGACACTGCCGTGTTCTGCCACTTTATGGTGATCAATTCGGTGGTGGCGCATCTACGCGGCGACGACCGGGTGCAGCAGTTCCGGCCGGACTATACATCGGTGACGGAGCTGCGGCTGGAGGGAGGGAAATTGGAACTCGCGCGGCTGGGGGAGGAACGGCGCAGTCGTATCTTGTAGGTTAGCGAGAAAGTTCCAATCGCGAGCAGGGCGAACACAAGATTCGCCCGCCCGCTACCGGGTTCATAATCCCGCCTTAAACCAGGCTCTTGCTGACCACCTCATACAGGTCCCGCGACAGATTGCCACTGTCCATCACCGACTGCAGCGCCGCGCGCATCTTCTCTCCCATTTCCGGAATATACTTTTTCCAGCGGGTTATCGGCGTGACCAGGCGCGCGGCGATCTGCGGGTTGAGCTTGTCCAGCGCGATCACCTGTTCGGCGAGGAACTGGAAGCCGCTGCCGTCGGTGTCGTGGAAACGGGTGAAATTGCGATTGGCAAAACCGCCGATGACCGCGCGCACCTTGTTCGGGTTTTTCATTTCGAACGCCGGGTGTTGCATCAGCGCGCGCACATTGCCCAGTGTACCCCAACTGGCGCTGCTGCTCTGCAGGCCGAACCACAGCTCCACCACCTGGGTGTCGCCCTGCCAGCGGTCGTAGAAGGTCTGCAGTGCGGCCTGCGCAACGTCGTCCGCAGCGTGATTGAGCAGCGCCGCCAGCGCCGCGGCGCTGTCGGTCATGTTGGCGGCCGCCGCGAACTGGGCTTCCGCCAGGGCCACGGCATCTGCGGCCTGGGTCACTGCGAGGTAGGCGAGGCAGGTGTTTTTCAGGCTGCGCTCGGCGATATCCGCGGCACTGGGGCTGTACTCCCGTTCGTTGCACAGACGCAGGTAGCAGGCATGCAGATCGTCCTTCAGCGCCAGCGCCAGCTCGCGACGGGCAAAGTCACGTGCGGCAACGATCGCCTCGGCATCGATGGTCTGCGCCTGTTCAGCCAGGGTCTGGGCGCTGGGCAGTGCCAGCATTTCCGCCACCAGGGCGGGATCCAGTTCGCGGTTTTGCAGCACGCTGCGGTAGGACTCGATCACCGCAGCCGGCAGCTGTAGCGTGTCGCCGTTGCGGAAATCCGCCTGCAGTTTTTCCAGCGCCGCAAACGCCAGTCGCTGGCTCGCGTCCCAGCGGTTGAACTCGTCGCTGTCGCAGCGCATCAGGAACTGCAACTGCTCCAGACTGTATTCGTAACACACCCGCACCGGCGCGGAGAAACCGCGCAGCAACGACGGCAGCGGTTTTTCCTGCAGGCCCGCGAAGCGGAATTGCTGCTCGGCTTCGGTAACCTGCAGTACCTTGTGCGTATTGCCCTCGGCATCCAGCGGCAGGTCGTTGCCGTCGCTGTCGAGCAGGCCCAGCGCAAACGGAATATGGAACGGCAGCTTCTCTTCCTGGCCGGGCGTGGCCGGGCACGACTGCTTGACGGTCAGGGTATAGGTACCACTGGCGGCATCGAAGTCGTCGCTGACGTTCAATACCGGTGTGCCGGCCTGGCTGTACCAGCGGCGGAACTGGCCCAGGTCGACACCATTGGCGTCTTCCATTGCTTTAACGAAATCCTCGCAGGTTACCGCCTGGCCGTCGTGGCGCTCGAAATAGAGGTCGCTGCCCTTGCGGAAGCCTGCGGCACCCAGCAGGGTGTGGATCATGCGCACCACTTCCTCGCCCTTCTCGTAGATGGTCAGGGTGTAGAAGTTGGAGATTTCCATGTAGGAATCCGGGCGCACCGGGTGTGCCATGGGACCGGCGTCTTCAGCGAACTGCGCGGTGCGCAGCATCGCCACGTCCTCGATACGCTTGACCGCACGGGAGTTCATATCCGCGGAAAATTCCGCATCGCGGAAAACGGTGAAGCCCTCTTTCAGGCTCAGCTGGAACCAGTCGCGGCAGGTGACACGGTTGCCGGACCAGTTGTGAAAATACTCGTGCGCGACAATCGCCTCGATACGCTGGAAGCTGGCATCGGTGGCGGTGTCCGGGCTCGCCAGTACGCAGGCGGAGTTGAAGATATTCAGCCCCTTGTTCTCCATCGCGCCCATGTTGAAGTGATCGACGGCGACGACCATAAAGATATCCAGGTCGTACTCGCGGCCGTACACTTCCTCGTCCCAGCGCATGGCCTTTTTCAGCGAGCGCATGGCGTGCTCGCATTTGCCGATATTCTTCGCCTCGGTGAATAACTGCAGTTTCACCTCGCGGCCGCTGGCGGTGGTGAAGCGGTCCTCCACGTGCTGCAGGTCACCGGCCACCAGCGCGAACAGGTAAGCGGGCTTGGCGAAGGGGTCCTCCCAGGTGACCACCTGGCGGCCGTCCTCGGTGGTAGCGCGCTCGATTTCGTTGCCGTTGGACAGCAGCACCGGGTACTGGCGCGGCGCCACAATGGTGGTGGTGAACTTCGACATCACGTCCGGGCGATCCGGGTAGTAAGTGATCTTGCGGAAGCCCTCGGCCTCGCACTGGGTGCAGTACATGCCGTTGGAGAGATACAGCCCCTCCAGGGAGGTGTTCTCCTCCGGATTGATGCGGTTGTGGATTTCCAGCGTGAACTCGGCCTTGTCCACCGGGATCGACAGCCCCTCGGGAAGCTCCCGGTAGCGGCTGGCCGGCACCAGTTCGCCGTCGATGGAAACCGACAGCAGCTCCAGCTCCACGCCGTCCAGCTGCAGCGGCGGCAGCCCCTCGCCCGCCTCGGGGTTGCGGCGGACCTGCAGCTGCGATTTGACCAGCGTGGCCTTCGGCTGCAGTTCGAAGTGCAACCGGGTGCTGTCGACCAGATAGTCGGGCACCCGATAGTCTTTCAGGTAAACGGTGCGGGGCTGGGCATCTCTCATAACAAATTCCAATGCGTTCCACTCGGAGGGGGCCGGCGGTCCGCAACGGCGGAACTCGTGGGCCGGAGCGGCCCACTATAACGATTTCAGCGGCAGTGCCAAGGGTGGATCAATAGCCCGCCGCCTGGCCGTCCTTGCGACTCTCCGAGGCCCCGTGGTACACGCCGTCAGGAGTGCGCAATATCGCCTGGTAGCCGCCGTAGGGGCCGCTTTCAAAGCGCACCTGGTGGCCCATCTGCACCAGCGCCCGGCGGGTCTCCATCGGGAAGCCATCCTCCAGGCTCAAATAGCCGCCATCGATCATCATTTCGCCGGTGGGCTGACTGGAACCCGAGTGCAGAATCCGCGGCGCGTCGCCGGCCTCCTGCACATTCAGACCAAAATCCACCATGTTGACCACAATCTGCGCATGCATCTGCGGCTGGGTGGCGCCGCCCATCACGCCGAAACTCATATACGGCTGGCCGCTCTTGGTGATAAAGCCGGGAATGATGGTGTGGAAGGGCCGCTTGCCGGGCTGGTACTGATTGAAATCGCCCTTTTTCAGACTGAACAGCTCGCCGCGGTCCTGCAGGATAAAGCCGAGGTCTCCCGGCGTCATGCCCGAGCCCATGCCGCGGTAGTTGCTCTGGATCAGCGAGACCATATTGCCGTCCTTGTCTGCCACCGTCAGGTAGATGGTATCACCGTGACGTAGAGCCTCGGTGCCGGCATCGTAGTGTTTGGCCGCGCGGTGCAGGTCGATCAGTTTGCGGCGCTTGGCGGCATACTTTTTCGAAATCAGCTGCTTGACCGGAATCTTGTTGAACGCCGGGTCGGAGTAGAATTTGGCGCGGTCCTCGAACGCCAGCTTTTTGGCCTCGGCAAACAGGTGCACATATTGCGGGCTGGTGCGCCCGAGCTTCTTCAGGTCGTAGCCCTCGAGAATATTGAGGATCTGCAGCGCGGCGATGCCCTGGCCGTTCGGCGGCAATTCCCAGATATCGTAGCCGCGGTAATTGGTGGATACGGGTTCGACCCACTCCGAGTGGTGCGAGGCCAAGTCTTCATAGGAGAGAAAACCGCCGTTGGCTTGCATGTAGTCAGCGATCTTGTGGGCAATCTCGCCTTTGTAAAAGGCATCGCGACCGCCGGCGGCGATGGTGCGGTAAGTCGCCGCCAGACGGGGATTGCGGAAAATCTCGCCCTCTTGGGGCGCGCTGCCGCCGGGCATAAAGGTCGCGCGGAAGCCGGGGTACTTCTCCAGCAGCGGCACCGAGCGGTTCCAGTAATAGGCCACCAGCTGGGTGACCGGAAAGCCGTGCTCAGCGTAATCGATCGCCGGCGCCAGCACTTGGGTCATTGGCAGGCGGCCGAATTTTTTGTGCAGCTCGAACCAGCCGTCCACTGCCCCCGGCACGGATACCGGCAGCGGGCCGTGCGCCGGAATACTGGTCAGATTGTGCTGCGCGAAATAGTCGAACGGCAGGGATTTCGGTGAACGGCCGCTGGCGTTGAGGCCGTAGAGTTTGTGCTCTTTGGCGCTCCACACAATCGCGAACAGGTCGCCGCCGACGCCGGAGCCGGTGGGCTCCATCAGGCCCTGCGCGGCGTTGGCGGCGATTGCCGCATCCACGGCGCTGCCGCCTCTCTTGAGGATATCCAGCGCAATCTGCGTGGCCAGCGGCTGGCTGGTGGCGGCCATGCCGTGGGTGGCGAGCACCGGCGAGCGGCTCGCAAATCCCGCGCCGTTGACCCGATCGTAAGCGCTCGCCGTAGCGACGCCCCCCAACAATGCGGCGCTTAGCGCCGCGGTAAAAACTTGACGCAACAGGCTTTTCACAAAGTCCCCTTCTCGGCTTCTCATTATTTTGCCCGGCCGGTTACACTGAAGCCGGAATTTGTCTCCAGTCTCCACATTTATCCGTTGACCGCAAGCCAGCCCATGATGCACCAGACACGCAAAACCCGCATTTTTCTCGCCACCCTGGCGCTGTTGTGCGGTGCCTTGTTATGGCTGTGGCTGGATCGCGATCGCGCGGCCGGGTTGCTGGTCAACGCCGTACTGCCGGGCCAGCCACTGCGCGAACTGCAGGGGCTGGAGCTGAGTCCGAGTCGGGCCAGAGTGAAGCAATTGACGCTGAAACTCGCCGATGGCGCCACGCTGCAACTGCACGATCTGCAGTTGCAACGCCCCCTCGACCTGCTTTTCCGGCGCCGTGACAATCACAGCCAGCTGAGCGCCGGCGCCCTCAGCTGGGCTGCGCCGGCGCATCCAGCGGCGGAGGAAGGCGCGACCGGTACCTTGCGGTTGTCCGATAGCCTGCAGCAGCTGCAACGCTATCTGCCCGAATCGTTCCGCATCGACAACCTGAACTACGGCCAGGAATTGCGCGACGCCACGCTCAACATAAAGCGCGATGCCGACCGCAGCATCGCCATGCGGCTATCGGCGCAGGACAGGGCCTTGCAACTGCTGCTGAAACCCGATGGCGCGCGGTGGCAGCTGTCCGCCGTGTTGACGGCAAATACCGAGACCACCATCGCCAACCTGAACGGCACGCTGCTGCGCGCCGGCGAACACTGGCGCGTGAATCTGGACGGCAACACATCGCTGGACCAGCTGGCGGCGCTGCCGCTGCCCGCACTGAGCGCGCACCTGGCCGGCGCCAGTGGCGAGCTGCAGCTGCGCCTGCGCGGGCAGCTGCCCGACGCCCTGCTGCAGCGGGAAGCGTACCGCGATTTTACCCTGCAACTGCTCAGCGACGGGGCCACCCTGCCGATTCCCGCCGAAGGCACTCCGCTCACGCTCTCGATCCGCACCGTTGAACCGCTGGTGGTTGCCTTCGAATCCCTGCAGCCACTGCGCCCCCGCGACCTGCGCGGCAGCGCCGAACTGGCACTGCGCGCGACAGACAGCGACAGCGCACTGCTCCAGGCCCACCTGCAAAGTGAGAGCAAGGGCGCCCAGGCGCAGCTCAGTGCCAGCGGCCAGCTGGATTTTGCCGCCGCCGCGCCTCTGCTGGAAAGTGCGGCGATCCAACAGCAGCTGGCGCCGCTGGCCCTGCGCAACCCCGGCGGAAAAGCGCGCTTTCACGCCGCCGCCACACTGCCGCAACTGCGCGGCGGCGCCGACAGCCTGCACGACGTTAGCTTGACGCTGGAGCCCGGCGCGACACTGAGCGGCGAGCTGATCAACACGGCCGCGCAAAACAACACCGCGAAAAACAAGGCGTCGCCGTGGCGGCGCGGCGCGGTGAAACTGCAGCTGCCGAAGCCACTCGGATTGACTGCGGCGCAATGGCCCGGGGATCTGCGGCTGCGGGCAGAAACCGCGCAGCTGCACGTCGCCGAAACCCGCGGCAACACCATCGACACTACCCTCTCCGCCATCGACTGCCGCTGGGGCAGCACGCGCCACTGCAATCTGCACGCGCAGATACAGGCGCCGGCGCTGACCTCGGCGCAGGGCGGCGCGAAGCTGACCGAAACATCGGCCGATGCCGATCTGTCGCTGACCCTCGGTGTCGACGGTCGGCAGGATCTGCAACTGCAACAGCTAACCCTGTCCATCGCGCACGCGAACGCCGCCGCAACCACGGCGGACAATATCGCCCTGCACGGCGCGGAGTTGCACTGCCAGCTCAACCAGGGCGGCGCCCATTGCGCGGCGCCGGCTCTGGACGGTACCGTGGCCACCGTTAAAACCGACGCCGTCGAAGTCGGTGGTGCCTTCCAGTTGCAGACACTGCGCTTCAGTAGCAGCGACAGCAGCGCCAGCGCTACTATCCATGCCAATGGCCTGCAACTGCGCACCCGGGAAAAATACCGCGCGGAACTGGACATCGATGGAGACGCCCGGCTGGGAGGGGACTCTCTTACGGTAAACGGCACATTGCGCGCCGGCAATCTGCAGCTGCACACAAACTGGAAGCAGGACATCGCGCAGGATCGCGGGGCGGGCAAGTTCCAGCTGGCGCCGGCGAAATTCACCCGGGAAAGCCCCCTCAGCCAATCGATACAGGGGCTGCCGGTGGATATCGTCGCCGGCACCCTGTCGGCGCAAGGCGCGCTGCACTGGCCACTGGCCGAACGCGATACGGTGCAGCTGGACCTCGACCAGATCGCCCCCGTTTACGGCGATAGCTTTGCCGTCGATACCCGCGGCCACTTGTCGCTGGTGCGCCGCAATAACCGCTGGCAGACGCCGGCGCCGCAGCCGGTACAGCTGGAGACCCTCGATGTGGGTCTGCCGGCGAAGAACGTTCGCTTTACTCTCTCCCTGGATGGAAAACAGGATCTCACCCTGGGCGATATCCACGCAGAGCTGCTCGAAGGCAGCCTGTCTTCCACAGCCGTCACCTGGAATCTGGCCGGGAAGGAACGCCGCAGCCTGGTCACACTGGAAGGCATTTCCCTGCACGCGCTGGCCAAGGCCATGCAAGCAAACAACTTTGCCGCCAGCGGTATCCTGGACATGCAAATTCCGCTGATTACCGGCAAAGACGGAATCACCGTCGAGCGCGGCCACGTCGCGGCGCGGCCGCCCGGAGGGCGCCTGCGCTACTACGGCGCCTTTTCACCGCAGATGCTGGCGAGCAACCCGTCGCTCAAGCTGATTGCCGGCGCACTGGAGGATTACAATTACCGGGAACTCAGCGGTACCATCGAATATCCACCCAGCGGCGATATGCAGATGGATCTGAAGCTGGTGGGACGCAGCAAGTCGGTGTCCGCCGACCGCGACCTGATCATCAACCTGAACCTGGAAAACAGCATTCCGGATACCCTGCGCTCGCTGCAGGCCAGCCGCGACCTGACCGACGCTCTGGAGAAACAGCTGAAGTGACGCCGTGCAATTGTGACCGGGGCGATGCCGTCGCTATTCAGATTGGGTTAAGCTAGTGCCCCTCAGAATAGCTATCGTTAATGTTGAAGGAGCGCCCGATGACAACCACCCGATTGCTTCCGCTGCTGCTGACGGCCATTGTCGCCGCCGGCTGCACGCCCACTATCGCGGTTCAGGCGCCCACCGAGCCCATTACTGTCAATCTGAATGTGAAGATTGAGCACGAGATACGCATCAAGGTCGACAAAGAACTGGAAGACCAGTTTGATGACAAAGAAGGCATTTTCTAAGGAGGCGACCGATGAAGTTTGCAAAAACCCTACTGCTTAGCCTGGGCCTCGCGCTGGCCCTGCCGGCACTGGCCATCACCCTGGACGCCGCCCGCAGCCAGGGCCTGGTGGGAGAAGCCAACAGTGGCTATATCGCTATCGTTGACAAGAGCACACCGGAACTTGAAAAGCTGGTGGCCGAAGTCAATGGCAAGCGCAAGGTGGTATACGCGCGTATCGCCAAGAAAAACAAGATCGATATCGCCCAGGTTGCCGCACGCGCCGCCGAAAAACTGGAAGCGCGGCTCGCCCCCGGAGAGTACTACCAGGACACCCGCGGGCGCTGGGTGAAAAAGTAATCGCCGGTGAGTAAAGCCGCGGCACCGAGCGATAACCCGGCAAAAAAAATCCCGGCTGATGACATCAGCCGGGATTTTTTATCGCTGCCGGAAATTAGAGGTTGGCAAACAGGGATTGACCATCCAGCCCCTGTTTTTCCATCACCTCGCGCAGACGCTTGAGCGCATCCACCTGGATCTGGCGCACCCGCTCACGAGTGAGGCCAATTTCGCGCCCGACTTCCTCCAGGGTGCTGGCCTCGTAGCCCCGCAGCCCAAAGCGGCGCGAGACCACTTCGCACTGTTTGTCGGGCAACTCGCCCAACCAGCGGTTGATACTGTCGAACAGGTCACTGTCCTGCAGCAGCGAGGCCGGATCGGACTCATGCTGGTCGGGGATGGTGTCTACCAGTGTTTTTTCCGACGAGGGGCCTATCGGCGTATCTACCGACGTAACCCGCTCGTTGAGGCCCAGCATACGCTCGACATCCTCCACCGGTTTTTCCAGCAGATGGGCAATCTCCTCCGCGGAGGGCTCATGGTCGAGTTTCTGCGCCAGCTCGCGCGAGGCGCGCAGGTATACGTTCAGCTCTTTGACAACGTGGATCGGCAGACGGATGGTGCGCGTCTGGTTCATGATCGCACGCTCGATGGTCTGCCGGATCCACCAGGTGGCGTAAGTCGAGAAGCGGAAGCCCCGCTCGGGATCGAACTTTTCCACCGCCCGGATCAGGCCGAGGTTGCCCTCTTCGATCAGGTCGAGCAGCGCCAGGCCGCGGCTCACATAGCGGCGCGCAATCTTCACAACCAGTCTCAGGTTGCTTTCGATCATGCGCTTTCGCGCCGCTGCATCGCCGCGCAAGGCCTTGCGTGCGTAATACACTTCCTCTTCCGCCGTCAGCAGCGGGGAGAAACCGATTTCATTGAGATATAACTGGGTGGCATCGAGGTTTTTCTGCAAGTAACCGTCAGTTTCCGGCTTGCGGGCCCGTGCCTTGAGGGGGGTAGGTTCGGAGCTTTTGTTAGCCGCTCTCCGCGTGCGGCTCTTTACCGAGTCCTCTTTCTTTACTGAATTCTCATTACGATCCACTGCCAACTCTGGAGGAAGATCTGCCTGGCCGGCTACAACCCGGTCTCGCCGTTGTGCTTCCATTTCCCCAACTCCTTGTACTTTGCCATTGTCAGTCGCACTACAGTTTTCGACCCATACCGGTTCGATTGCTGTCGGTGCAACAGTCGCCGGATCGACTGACCTTGTGATGGTCACGGCTCCGGTGACTACCTCAAGTGGTACAAATTAAAAATCCATTTTTATGCGCAGTGCCCCGTGGCTCTCCACCCGGACTATGGCAGATAGGCAAGAGGGTCCACCGGTTGACCGTTGCGACGAATCTCAAAGTGGAGCTTATTGCGGTCGGTACCACTCGAACCCAATTCCGCTATCCTTTGCCCCGCCTTGACTTCGCTGCCCTCACGCACAAGTAACTTGTGGTTGTGGGCGTAAGCACTCAAATACTCGTCATTGTGCTTAACGATCAGCAGTTTCCCGTAACCTCTCAGCGCGCTGCCCGCGTAGATCACAGTGCCATTGGCCGCTGCGAGTACAGACTCCCCCTTTTGCCCGGCGATATCAACACCCTTGCGCAACGGGTTTTTGGCCTGGAAGCGACTGATCACTTTTCCATGTGCCGGCCACTGCCAGCGAATTCCCGAAGAGGAAACCCGCGAAGCTGGTTTCCGCGGCTTGGAAGATGTTAAGGATTTTACGGCTTTCGGCCGCGGCTTGGTCGCGGTGTGCGATACCCGGCGCGGCGTCTTGCGGGTGTTTTTGGGCGCCGCCAGCGAGGTCGTTGCCAGCGCCCGGCCGACCAGCTTCAGATGTTGCCCCGGAAATATCTGGTACGGCGGAGCTATTCCATTGATCGCCGCCAATTGGCGAAAATCCCTACCGTAGCGCCACGCGATGGAATACAGGGTGTCGCCGCGGCTAACGGTGTGGAACCTGATCCGCTGACTCGGGGGCTGTTCCAGGGAACTGGTGGGAGCGCGGTTGCTCGAGCACGCCCCGGTGAACAGGAGAACCGCCACCATGATAAATATATTTAACAGACGCAGGGGCGATCTACCGGCTGAAAGAGAATTATTCCGCCAGATAGAGAGCTCAAACTGTAGAAAACGACGACATTTCATTATTCTCTTTTTACATCACACCGACGCATTTATGGGAAAAGTGTCTAAAAAAATATAGCGGAAACTCGCCGTTTTCCTTTAGAAAACGCTGTCATTCCGACCTGTGGCAGCGTAAATTCCGGCGACAGGAATTTCGCGCCTCTTAATCGTGCACCTTGTGGCGCCTCCCCAGAGATTCGAGCACCAGCACCAGCACCGCCGCGGCCACGGCCGCACACAGCGCCCAGCCAAACTGGGCCGGCTGCCCGGTGGCATTCTCGTACGCCGACGGCAGGCAGTTGGACAACAGCGGCGCCAGTTTGTCGCTGCCACTCACCGTGCCCGTCGCCAGTTTCCACGGCCACACAATTTTCAGGCTGCCCAGCAGGATACCGGCCAGAAACGCCAGAGTGCGCGCGATGTAATGATGCATCAGCCACGACAGCAGGCGACTGAACAGCATCAGGCCGGCGGCGGCACCGGCGGCAAAACAGCCGAGATTGACGAACTGCAGGTCGTGGACCGCATCCAGCAAGCGCGGATAAATCCCGATCATCAGCAGGATAAAGGCACCGGAAATCCCCGGCAGCACCATTGCGCAAATGGCCAGCGCGCCGGAGAGAAACAATGTCAGCGGTGTGGCCGGCACCTGCGCCGGGCGCAACTCGCTGACGGCGATCGCCGTGACAATGCCGAGCGCCAGGCACAGCACCACTCCCGGCGACCAGCGCGGAATATGTCTGACGATCGGAACGGCCGAGGCCAGGATCAGGCCGAAGAAAAACGACCAGACCAGAATCGGGTAGGTTTGCAGCAACAGGCCGATCACCCGCGCCAGGCTGAACACGCTGAGCAGGATGCCGCTAAACAGCGCCAGCAGGAAACTGCCGTTGATATAGCGCCAGGTTGCCGCAATGCCCTCGCGGCGCAGCACCGTAATACAGTGCGGTCCCAGGCGGCTGAGCGAGTCGAGCAACTCCTGGTAGATGCCGGTGATAAAGGCAATGGTGCCCCCGGAGACCCCGGGTACGACATCTGCGGCGCCCATGGCCATACCGCGCAGCGCGACGCCCCAATAGCGTCCGCGCAGAAATTGTGGCGCGCTCATCGGACCACCCCGCTGAGCAGGGGCACGAAGCGCACGGCTTCCAGACGCTCCACGTCGAAACGGTCGCTGTCCTCGCGCCGTGTGACGATATGCAGGAACTGGCTGTCTCCGCCCACTGGAATGACCAGTACACCGTTCGGTGCCAGTTGCTGCTTCAGCTCGGCGGGAATCGCCGCCGGCGCAGCCGCCGCCAGAATTGCGTCGAAGGGCGCTTTTTCCGCCCAGCCGAAGCCACCGCTACTCAGGTTCAGCTCCACATTGAAAATTTCCAGCTCCCGCAGCCGGCGCCGCGCCTGGTCCAGCAGCGGGCCAATGCGCTCCACCGAGTAGAGTTGCTCCACCAGGCCGGCGAGAATCGCTGTCTGGTAACCGGAACCCGTGCCCACTTCCAGCACCCGGTGCAGGGACTTGGCGCGGCTCATCAACAGTTCGGTCATGCGCGCGACAATGTAGGGCTGGGAAATGGTCTGGCCGTAGCCGATGGGTAGGGAAGTATCCTCGTAGGCGCGCACGGCCAGCGCTTCGTCCAGAAACAGGTGGCGCGGCGTGGATGCCATCACATCCAGTACGGTTTCGTTGCTGATGCCCTCTTCCCGCAACCGCTGGATCAGGCGATTGCGGGTGCGCTGGGAGGTCATTCCCAGACCCTCGCGTTTCAGGTTATCCATATTGTTGTTATTCCACATGCTCCGCCAGTCGGCTGGCCCGGACACTTCACCAGGCCGCTCACAGTTAACGTAACCCTATGTTTTTTCTGAAATTTTTGAAGCCTTTCAGGGCGCCAAATGTTATCCCCCGGCGCTGGCCACACCCTCGCCAGATCTCCGCTCCCGCCGCCCATTCATACCGCGAAATGCCGTGTAATCAGCATTCCTGAACGCGGTCAAAATGCCCTGGGCCTGCGGTACCGGGCACGATCATTGCCGGCCCGGCAAAATATCCGGGCCGGAGCCAAGATTCTATGTGGCGCCGGAAGTGTTGACCAGCTCTGCCACCTCGCGCAGCAGCGCGGTGGCGAAGCCCCCCCCCGGCAGCGCAAACTCCAGACGCAGGTCGTCCCCCGTCCACTCGTGGCTGAATGCCGCCGGCACCAGCGCCAGTGGCCGCCGTTCCTGACTCAGGCCGCAGTGTTCCAGCCAATCGCACCAGGACGCCCAGTCGGCCAGTACCTCGGCCTCCAGTTCGGCCACTGCCGCCGTGGCGGGATTGCGGCCGCGGCCCCACAGCGGCCCGGTGGGCTCTTCTTGTGGCTCGCCGTCCAGGGGCTGCTGCCAGCGGCCGGTGCGCACGCGCTCCGCAAGCACCCGATTGAACAGCCAGCTGCGCGCGGCCGACATCGCAAAGGCTTTGTCGCTGCGGCGGCAGCGCCCGCCCTCTTCCGCCAGCCGGCGCGCCAGATCCAGGTTGCCGCCGTCGCGGCCGAAACGCTGCTCGCCGAAGTAATTGGGTACTCCGCCGCTTACCTGCGCCAATACGGCTTGCGCCGCATCGCTGTCGCCGCGCACATTGCGCAACCGGATCGCAAAGCGGTTGCCGGCGTGTTCGCCGCGGCGGAGCTTGCGCGCTCCGCGGCCGTGCTGCAGCAGCTCCACCTCGCCACTGTTCAGCGCTGTCCAGTCCGGCGCTGCCTTCTGCCCCAGCCACACACTGAACCACTGGGTTGTCACCGCGTGACGGTCCTTGAGGCCGTAAAAACCGATATCCCGGGTTTGCACACCGGCCAGCTGTGCCAGCTGCTGCGCCACCCAGCCGGTATTGGCACCGCGTTTGCGGATGTGCAAGTAGACGTGCTCACCGCTGTCAGTGATTGACGGCGCAGCCAGTTCATAGACGACAAAGTCTTCCGGCTGGGTACGAAAATCGGCGGTGATGGCCGCACCGCCCAGCGCTCTGGGCCAGTCGAGTGACCAGTTCTGTGCGGAATTGGACTCAGTCATTGGCGCGCTCGAGCAATACCACGGCCTGGGCGGCGATCCCCTCACCGCGCCCGGTAAAGCCGAGTCTTTCCGTAGTGGTGGCCTTGACGCTGGCGGCGCCGGTTTCCAGGCCACAGTCGGCGGCGATATTCGCGCGCATGGTATCGATATGCGGTGCCATCTTGGGCGCCTGCGCAATCAGGGTGCAGTCAGCGTTTACCAACCGGTAACCGCGCTCCGCGACCAGCCCCACCACATGGCGCAGCAGCACGCGGCTGTCGGCCCCGGCGTAGCTGGCATCGGTATCGGGGAAATGGTGGCCGATATCGCCGAGTGCCAGCGCGCCGAGAACGGCGTCCGCCAGCGCGTGCAGCAGCACGTCGCCATCCGAGTGGGCTTTCAAGCCGCGCTCGTGGGGAATTTTCACGCCGCCAAGCACAATGTGGTCGCCGGGGCCCTCTTTGTCCGAACAAAAGGCGTGGACATCAAAGCCCTGGCCGATTCTGAAACTCACGATCGGTTGTCCTCTGTGGGCGCGAAGCGCAGGCGTAATATCGCTTCCGCCAGGTAGATATCGTAGGGGTGGGTCACCTTGATATTGTCGCGCCGGCCGGGCACCAGTTGCGGTGCCTGGCCAAACTGTTCCAGCGCACTGGATTCGTCGGTAACCGCCAGTTGCCGCTCCAGCGCGCGGCGCAAACAGTCCTGCAGCAGTGCCAGCGGCGCGCGCTGCGGTGTCTGTGCCAGCCAGATGCCACTGCGATCGAGGGTGCGCTCCACCAGGTCGCGTTCGCCCTCCTTGCGGCTGGCTTTGACGGTGTCGCTGGCGGGCTGCGCCAGCAGCGCCACCGGGCCGGCCCGCAGCAGCGCCTCGACATCGTCGAGCGCGATACAGGGGCGCGCGGCATCGTGCACCAGTACCGGGGTTTCTCCGGGGATACGTGTGGCGAGGAAGTTCAGCGCGGCGAGGACCGAATCGGCGCGTTCGGCGCCGCCGGTGACGCGTTGCACTTTTGGGTGTTCGGCTTCCGCCAGGTGATTGAAATCACTGTCGTCGTCGGCGACAGCCACGACAATGCCCGCAAGGCCGGGCCAGGTGAGGATATTGCGCAGGGTCAGCGACAACATCGGCCGGCCGAGCAGCGGCAGGTACTGTTTGGGCCTGTCTGCGCCCATGCGCTTGCCGGCCCCGGCGGCGGGGACCACGACCCAATAATCAGTGATCACGGCTGGTCGCGCTCCGCTTTTGGTCCGGATCCATAAAGATAAACAGGGTTTCGCCTTTTTTGATCAGGCCCAGGTCGTAACGGGCCTTGGCTTCCACGCCGTCGGTACCCACTTTGAGGCTGCGCACTTCGCGCAGCAACTGGCGGTTCTGCCGCTCCAGCGCAGAGTTTTTATCCTGCTGTTCGGTCAGCTCGCGCTTCAGGCGTGTCACTTCCGCGAGGCTGCCCTTCCCCACCCACAGGCGGTATTGGGTTGCCAGGAGCATGATGGTGAGAATTGCCAGCAGCCATTTCATAGAAAAATCACGCGGGGGTCATACCCAGCAGCCATTGGAATCGCGGCTCCGCCACCGACGGCAGCGGGACCTTCTCATCCGGCCTGGAGTCCTACCAGGCCGATTGCGGCAAAAAAGTTTTGCCGCAATCGGGCCAAACCTTACTTAAATTCCGCGCGGCCGCGATACGGCGCTGCACCGTCCAGCTCGGCTTCGATACGCAGCAGGCGATTGTACTTGGCAACGCGGTCGGAACGACACAGCGAGCCGGTCTTGATCTGGCCGGCAGCGGTGGCGACGGCGAGATCGGCGATGGTGGTGTCTTCAGTCTCGCCGGAACGGTGGGAAATCACCGCGGTGTAACCGGCGTCCTTGGCCATCTTGATCGCGTCCAGGGTCTCGCTCAGGGAGCCGATCTGGTTGAACTTGATCAGGATGGAGTTGGCCACACCCTTTTCGATCCCCTCTTTGAGGATCTTGGTGTTGGTGACGAACAGGTCGTCGCCCACCAGTTGTACCTTGTTGCCGATCTTGTCGGTCAGCACTTTCCAGCCGTCCCAGTCGCTCTCGTCCATGCCGTCTTCGATGGACAGGATCGGGTAGCCGTCGGCCAGTTGCGCCAGGTAGTCGGCGAAGCCTTCGCTGTCGAACACCTTGCCTTCGCCGGCGAGGTCGTACTTGCCGTCTTTGTAGAACTCGGAAGAAGCGCAGTCCAGGGCCAGGGTGATGTCGTCACCGAGCTTGTAGCCGGCTTTCTCCACCGCTTCGGCAATCATTTTCAGGGCCGCCTCGTTGGACGGCAGGTTCGGCGCGAAGCCACCTTCGTCACCAACGGCGGTATTGAGGCCCTGGGCGGACAGCACTTTTTTCAGGGAGTGGAAAATCTCGGCGCCCTGGCGCAGGGCTTCGGCAAAGCTGGTGGCCTTGACCGGCTGGATCATGAATTCCTGGATGTCCACATTGTTGTCGGCGTGCTCACCGCCGTTGAGGATATTCATCATCGGTACCGGCAGCGTGTACTGGCCGGCGGTGCCGTTGATTTCGGCGATGTGCTGGTACAGCGGAATATTCTTGGAGACGGCGGCCGCTTTGGCGGCGGCCAGGGAAACAGCCAGGATGGCGTTGGCGCCGAGCACGGCTTTATTGTCGGTGCCGTCGGCGTCGATCATCGCCTGGTCCAGCGCGCGCTGGTCGGTCGCGTCCATGCCTTTGAGCAGGTCGGTAATGGTGGTGTTGATGTTTTCAACCGCTTTCAGCACGCCCTTGCCCAGGTAGCGGCTCTTGTCGCCGTCGCGCAGTTCCAGCGCTTCGCGGGAACCAGTGGAGGCGCCGGATGGGGCACAGGCGGTACCTTTGGAACCGTCTTCCAGGATCACATCCGCTTCAACGGTGGGGTTACCGCGGGAATCCAGAACTTCGTAGGCCTTAACGGCGACAATCTTGCTCATCAACGAGACTCCGTGTTTTTTGAGTTTATGAATGGCTGGTTTGTTTTTTTCCGGCGCTTCCCGCGGGCTCTTCGTTACCGTTGGTGGCGTCGCTGCGCATTGCGCCGGCTGTTCAATTCAGGCTTCTGTGGCGCCCGTTAAATTACTTGGTATCCAACGGCGCGAAGCCTTTCACCAGGTCGTCCACCGCTTTCATCTGCGCCAGGAACGGCTCCAGTTTCTCCAGCGGCAGGGCGCTGGGGCCATCGCACAGGGCCTTGTCCGGATTCGGGTGCGCTTCCAGGAACAGGCCGGCGATGCCGATCGCCAGGCCGGCACGGCCCAGTTCGGTGACCTGGGCGCGACGGCCGCCGGAGGCGGCGCCGCCCGGGTCGCGCATCTGCAGCGAGTGGGTCACATCGAAGATGACCGGTGCACCGCCGGTGGAATCGATCATGGTGCGGAAGCCGAGCATGTCCACCACCAGGTTGTCGTATCCGAAGCAGGCGCCGCGCTCGCACAGGATCACTTTGTCGTTGCCGCCCTCGGCGAACTTCTCCACCACATTGTTGATCTGCGGCGGGCTCATGAATTGCGGCTTCTTCACATTGATCACCGCGTCGGTTTTCGCCATCGCCGCCACCAGATCGGTCTGGCGGGCGAGGAAGGCCGGCAGCTGGATCACGTCGACGACTTCGGCCACCGGTGCCGCCTGATCGGGCTCGTGCACGTCGGTGATCAGCGGTACGTTGAAGGTGTTCTTGACCTCTTCAAAGATCTTCAGGCCCTCTTCCATACCGGGGCCGCGGTAGGAGTGAATGGACGAGCGGTTGGCCTTGTCGAAGGAGGCCTTGAATACATAGGGGATACCGAGTTTTTCAGTAACCTTGACGTAGTGTTCGGCCACCTGCATGGCCATGTCGCGGGATTCCAGTACGTTCATGCCACCAAACAGCGTGAACGGTTTGTCGTTGGCGACCGGGATGTTTCCGACTTCGATAGTTTTCATTTTTCCCTCTCCGCGCCCTCTCCCGCGAGCGGGGGAGGCGAGCATCAAATAGTCTGAATCAGCCCTGCTTCTCGTGCTGATGCATGGCCGCCGCGATAAAGCTTTCGAACAGCGGGTGGCCGTCGCGCGGGGTGGAAGTGAATTCCGGGTGGAACTGACAGGCCATGAACCAGGCGTGTTCCGGCAGCTCGACCATTTCCACCAGGGTGTCGTCCGCGGACCAGCCGCCGACTTTCAGGCCGGCCTTCTGCAGGCGATCGACGTAGTTGTTGTTCACTTCGAAGCGGTGGCGGTGGCGCTCGACAATAACGTCGGAGCCGTAGATTTCCCGCGCCTTGCTGTCTTTGGCCAGACGGCACTCCTGGCCACCGAGGCGCATGGTGCCGCCCAGGTCGGAGTGCTCATCGCGCTTCTCGACCTTGCCTTCGCTGTCGATCCACTCGGTAATCAGGCCGATGACCGGGTTGGCGGTATTGACGTCGAACTCGGTGCTGTTAGCGTCTTTCAGACCCAGCACGTTGCGGGCGTATTCGATCACTACCGATTGCAGGCCCAGGCAGATGCCCAGGAACGGGATGTTGTTCTCGCGCGCATAGCGCACCGATTCCAGCTTGCCCTCGAGGCCGCGTTCGCCGAAACCGCCGGGCACCAGAATGGCATCGGCGCCCTTGATCAGCTCCAGGCCGTTTTCGCCTTCGACATCCTCGGCATTGATAAAATCGATATCCACCTTGCAGCGGTGCTTGATACCGGCATGGCTCAGGGATTCGATCAGGGATTTGTAAGCATCCAGCAGCTCCATGTACTTGCCGACCATCGCGATTTTCACTTCGCGCTGCGGGTTCAGCTTGCCATCGACCACCGCATCCCACTCGGACAGGTCCGGGGCAGTACATTCCAGCTGCAGCTTTTCCACCACGATGTCGTCGAGGCCGTAGCCGTGCAGCAGGCGCGGTACACCGTAAATGGTCTTGGCATCCGGCAGCGGCACCACCGCGCGCTCCTCGACGTTGGTGAACAGCGCAATCTTGCGGCGCGAGTCATCGTCGATCTCGCGCTCGGAGCGACACAGCAGGATATCCGGCTGCAGGCCAATGGAGCGCAGCTCCTTCACCGAGTGCTGGGTCGGCTTGGTTTTGGTCTCGCCGGCGGTGGCGATAAACGGCACATAGCTCAGGTGGATCAGCAGGGCGCGGTTCAGGCCCAGTTCCACCCGCAGCTGGCGCACGGATTCCAGGAACGGCTGGGATTCGATATCACCCACCGTGCCGCCGATTTCGACGATGGCCACGTCCACATCGCGGCCACCTTCGACCACGCGGCGCTTGATCTCGTCGGTGATGTGCGGAATCACCTGCACGGTTCCACCCAGGTAATCGCCGCGGCGCTCTTTGCGCAGCACGGTCTCGTACACCCGGCCGGTGGTGAAGTTGTTGCGCTTGGACATGCGCGTGCGGATAAAGCGCTCGTAGTGGCCGAGGTCCAGATCCGTCTCGGCGCCATCTTCGGTCACGTAGACCTCGCCGTGCTGGAAGGGGCTCATCGTGCCCGGATCCACGTTGATGTACGGATCCAGCTTAAGGATGGTGACCTTGAGGCCACGGGCCTCGAGAATGGCGGCCAGGGAAGCGGAGGCGATACCTTTCCCCAACGAGGAAACCACGCCACCTGTGACAAAAATATAGCGCGTCATGCAAAACCTTGGTCAGTTGAAAACCCGTCAAACGGGGGATGCGGGGCTGGCCCGGGCCGACTTTCAGCGAACTGCCCTGGAGACTGTTCCTGCCCGTCCCGGTGCCTTTGAGATGGGACGCCAGACTACCAGAAAGCCCCATTGTGCTCAATCCAAAATCGCACCCGCGGCCCAGCCAAATCGCCACGCCAGGGCATCCGGCAGGCCGGCTTCACAGCGGAACAGATCCCCGACCGCAATCGGGGTTTCCGTTGTCGCGGCTCGATAGACCAGCGGCACCCGGTCCCGCAGCCAGGGTTCCAGCCCATGCTCCTGCAGCAGTTTCTTCAGGGTCTGGGAATGGCCCCGTCCCAGCGGGTGCGCCCGCTCGCCGCCGCGGCGGAAGCGGACCACGTAGTCGCCAACCGGCCAGTCCGCCCCGGGAGACAGCGCCCCACCGCCGGGTAGCGCAAGGATAGTGTCACCGCGCCAGCGCCAGTCGGCGCTCGCCGTTACCGCCGGCAACCGCGGGGTCAGATACAGGCGCTCGCGAAAACGCCGCGCCACCAGCCCGCCGACAGCGACCGCCGGCACCGAGTCGGCTGCCGCGTCGCGCACCTGCGCCAGCACCTCATCCAGCTGCTGGGCCGCAGGCATCTCGGCGCCGCAGCTGGCCAACCAGCTGCGCAGCAGGTTCTTCTGCCGGCGCTCGGGCAGCCGCCCGAGCGCGCCCAGGTCCACGCTCTCGCCCCAGCGCTCACGCCGCCGCTGGCAGGCCGCCAGATCCACTGCGCCCAGATCCCCCAGCAACTCGGCGGCCTCGCGCAGGTTGCCCGCCGCCCGCGCTACCCGCGCACGCACCGGCCAGCGTTCGGCCAGCGCCGGCAGTACCCGTGCACGTAGATAGTTGCGCTCGATAGCGGTATCGCGGTTGCTCTCGTCTTCGATCCAATCCAGACCACAGGCGTGGGCATAATCCTCCAGCTGTGCGCGACCGGCGCCGAGCAGCGGGCGCAACAGCGTCGCGCGCCCCTCCCCGGCAAGCGGCAGCGGGCGGCTTTCCGCCATGGCCCCGAGGCCGAGGGCACCGGCACCGCGCAGCAATCGCAGCAGGAAGGTCTCTACCTGGTCGTCGCCATGCTGGGCCAACAAAATTTGATCGCCATCCGTCAGTTGTTCGGCAAAGGCGCGGTAGCGGGCCCGCCGCGCGCCCTGCTCCAGGCCGCCAGCGGCGGTCTCGACCTGCACCCGGCGCACCTTTATCGGCACGCCCAATAGCGCCGCCATCCCTTCGCAGTGCCGCTGCCAGTGGTCGGCATGCGCAGACAGCCCGTGGTGGATATGCAGTGCACGCACCGGCAATCCCATGCGAGTGAGCAGATGCAGCAGCACGGTGGAATCGAGCCCGCCGGAATAGCCGACCCAGCGCACCCCCGCGCAGGGGTGGCGCGACAGTACTTTGCCGACAAGTTCAGGTAGCTCGCTCGCCATGACGCTCCCGTTCGCAGATTTCACCAGTCGCAGTATACGACAGCCGGCCGCCGCCACCCGCACCGCACAGAAAAAGGCAGTGCATCGTCGTCCCACTTCGCCGCGGCTCAAACTGGCACTTCGGGCGGTTTGGGCGACAACGATAACCCCCTGAATCACATAGGAAATTTGGCAAACCACCGCCGCTGCCGGCGGCGGCCCGATCCAGGCCGCGGGCGCGTATCTGGACGACAGCGGAACAGCGCGACATTAACTTGTGTCATTGGCGAGCGCCGCAGTGTCGCGGCGACGGCGCATCACACAGCGCAGGTGAAAGAAAACTCAGAGGGTGCACCCCATGACAACATTCCTAAAAAGAGTCGGGCTCGGCCTGGTACTGGTATCGCAGTGTTTGACTGCGCCCACCCTGGCGGCCGACAGCAAGGACAGGATCGAGCAGCGCATTGATCAGCTGCTCGCGCAGATGACCACTCGCGAAAAAGTCGGCCAGCTGGCGCTGCGCGACTGGGGCACCTTCAACAGCGAAGACATCCCCAAAGTCAAACAGGCTATCCGCGAGGGCCGAATCGGTGGCTTCCTGAATGTGAACTTCAACAAGGCCGATGACAATGCGTTCGAAGAGCTACAACGCATCGCGGTGGAAGAGAGTCCCCGGCATATTCCGCTGCTGTTCGGCCAGGATGTGATCCACGGCTACGAGACGATCTTTCCGATTCCCCTCGGCCAGGCCGCCAGCTGGAATCCTGACCTGGTACGCCGCGGCGCGCGTGTCGCCGCGCAGGAAGCCAGTGCCGACGGTATCCGCTGGACCTTCGCGCCGATGATCGACATCGCCCGCGACCCGCGCTGGGGCCGCATCGCCGAATCCCTGGGCGAAGATCCCTACCTCACCTCAGCCCTGGGCGCGGCGATGGTGGAAGGTTTCCAGGGTGACGACCTGAGCGATCCCGCAAGTATCGCCGCCTGCGCCAAGCACTTCGCCGGCTACGGCGCCGCCGAGGGCGGGCGCGATTACAACAGCGCCTATATTCCCGAGCGCACCCTGCGCGATATCTACCTGCCGCCGTTCAAGGCCGCCATCGACGCGGGCCTCGCCAGCGTCATGACCACCTACAGCACCCTGAACGATGTTCCCGGTACCGCCAATCCGCTGTTGACCAGGCAGATTCTGCGCGACGAATGGAAATTTGACGGCTTTGTAGTCAGCGACTGGAACTCGGTGATGGAAATGATCCCGCACGGCTTCGCCCGTGACGCCAAGCAGGCCGCCGAGCTGGCCGCCAACGCCGGCGTGGATATGGAGATGCACACCGATACCTATGATCGCTACCTGCCGCTGCTGATCGAGGAAGGCAAATTCTCGCAACAGCAACTGGACACCGCGGTGGCGAACATCCTGCGCATCAAGCTGCGCCTGGGCCTGTGGGAGCACCCCTACCCGCGCGCCCGCACCGCCACAGCGCGCGAGAAGATGATCCGCACCAGCGATGCCCTTGCCGCAGCGCAGCAGGCCGCCGAAGAAACTTTCGTGTTGCTGAAGAATGACCAGCAGCTGCTGCCACTGAACAAAAACCAGACGGTGGCCGTGATCGGCCCGCTGGCGGAAGTGCCCCACGAACAGCTGGGCACCTGGATCTATAACGGCGACAAGAAGTACTCGCATACCCTGCTGCCGGCACTGCGCCAGCTGGTGGGTGACAACAAGGTGCTCTACGCCCCCGGCCTCGCCTACAGCCGCGACAAGCGCCGCGACGGCTTTGCCAAAGCCATCGCCACTGCCAACAAGGCCGATGTGATCCTGTATGTGGGCGGTGAGGAATCCATCCTTACCGGCGAGGGCCATAGCCGCGGCGATATCCGCCTGCCCGGCGCCCAGAACGCGCTGGTAGCGGAACTGGCCAAAACCGGCAAACCGCTCGCCATGATCCTGATGGCCGGCCGCCCGCTGCAGCTCGACGACACCTTGCAACAGGCCAGTGCAGTCATGATGGCCTGGCACCCCGGCACCATGGCCGGTCCGGCGCTGGCCGACGTGCTCTACGGCAAAACCTCGCCGTCCGGCCGCCTGCCGCTGTCCTGGCCGGTGGGCGCGGGCCAGATCCCGATCTACTACAACCATATGGCCACCGGCCGCCCGGCCACCGACGACAACTACACCCGCATCGACGACATCAAGCCGGGGGTGTTCCAGCACCAGCCGGGCAACTCGTCGAACCTGCTGGACTATGGCCACAAGCCACTGTTCCCATTCGGCTACGGTCTCACCTACAGCCAGTTCACCTACCGCGACCTGCAGCTGAGCCACAAGGAGATGGCCATGGACGGTAACCTGACCGTATCGGCCACCATCGCCAATACCGGCCATGTACCGGCCACCGAAGTGGTACAGCTCTACACCCGCGACCTGGTGGGCAGCACCACCCGCCCGGTGCGCGAGTTGAAGGGCTTCCAGCGGGTGAACCTGAAGCCGGGCGAATCCCGTCGCGTGTCCTTTACCCTGCGCAGTGGCGATCTCAGCTTCCACAATCCCGCCATGCAGCAGGTCACGGAGCCCGGCGACTTCAAGGTGTGGATAGCGCCCGATGCCGAATCCGGCCTCGAAGGGGCTTTCATACTGCGTTGATCGACCGCGGATCAGCGCTACCCCGCACGGCTGAACGGTAATACCGGTCGGCCTTGCCACCCTCCACTGTCGCTGCAACAAAGTGGGATCCCGAATCGCGACCTACTTTGCGCTACAGCACAAAGTAGGACGATCCCGCCGCCCCGAACGTCTTAGCATCGGAAGTTACCGCGGCCCTGCGCCCGGTTGGACAACGATAAGAAACGACAGATACGGGAAGTACCTATGCAAGCGATTGAGAGTTCAGCGGATATCCTCGTAGCCGGAAAGCGGGATTCCGCTTCCCTGGCTTTTGTTATTCTGATTTGCGGCGTCGCCACCATCGGCGGCTTCCTGTTCGGGTTCGACAGCGGCGTCATCAACGGCACCGTGACCGGCCTGCAACAGGCATTCAATTCCGACACCGCCGGCACCGGCTTCAATGTGGCCTCCATGTTGCTCGGCTGTGCTGTCGGTGCCTATTTCGCCGGACGCCTGGCCGACCTGTGGGGGCGCAAGCGGCTGCTGCTGCTATCGGCGGTGTTTTTTATCATCAGCGCCTGGGGTTCCGGCATCGCCGGCAATTCCGCGGAGTTTGTCTGCTACCGTATTCTCGGCGGCCTCGCGGTGGGTGCCGCCAGTGTCATGTCGCCGGCGTATATCAGTGAAGTGGCACCGGCTGCTCTGCGCGGGCGCCTGGTGACCATCAACCAGATCGCCATCATTTCCGGGCTCTTCGCCGCCTTCGTCAGCAACTATGCCCTGGCCCAGGTCGCCGGCTCGGCGGTCAACAGCTGGTGGATGGGCTTTGATGCCTGGCGCTGGATGTTCTGGATCGAAATCGCCCCGGCCTCACTGTTCTTTGTCTCACTGCTGTTTATCCCCGAGAGCCCCCGCTACCTTGTGCTGTCGAAGCAGACCTCCCGCGCCACCCAGGTGTTGCACCAGCTGTACGGCGAGGCACAAGTGCAACAGAAACTTGCCGATATTCGCAACTCCGTGGCCGGCGACCGCAAGCCGCGCCTGCGCGACCTGCTGGATCGGCACGGCCGGCTGCGCAAGATTGTCTGGACAGGCCTTGGGCTCGCCGTATTCCAGCAGCTGGTGGGAATTAATGTGGTGTTCTACTACGGCGCCGTGCTGTGGCAGGCGGTGGGCTTCTCGGAAGCCGATGCACTGATGATCAATATCATCTCTGGCGCGGTCAGTATCGGCGCCTGCCTGATCACCATCGCCCTGATCGACCGCATCGGCCGCAAGCCGCTGCTGCTGGTCGGCTCCATTGGTATGGCGGTCACGCTGGCGCTGGTGGCCTTTGCGTTCACCACCGCGACACTGGATGCCGATGGCAAACTGCAGCTATCCCACGGCATGGGCCTGCTTGCCCTGGTGGCCGCCAATGCCTATGTGTTTTTCTTTAACGGTTCTTGGGGCCCGGCGATGTGGGCCATGCTCGGTGAGATGTTCCCCAACCAGATCCGCGGCTCCGGCCTGGCGGTGTCCGGCCTGGCCCAGTGGGCGGCGAATTTCGCCATCACCATGACCTTCCCGATCATGCTGACCGGCATCGGTCTGGCCGGCGCATACGGTATTTATATGCTGTTTGCGATCCTCTCCATCGCCTTCGTCATTTATCTGGTACACGAGACCAAAGGGCTGGAGCTGGAGCAGATGCAGGGGTGATTGGCCGCGGCCTAACCAGGGGTGGCGAGCGCAGACCGCCACCTCGCCCATTATTGCCGCCCGGGAAGATATTCACGGCTGATTCAAACGCGCAGCCAGTGTGGCACCGAGAGCGAAAAACCCCCGATTCCTGGGCGATACCTCGACGAAACCGACGCGTCGATGTGCACTGAAGGATTAGCTCAGCAACAAAGGGGAGACAAAAGAAGCCGGGAGTAGTGAAAGGAAAGGCCCCGGCGACTGACTGTTCGACAGCCGCCGGGAAAATTCGACAAGCAGTTTCTAACGGTGCCTTATCCAAGCACCGGCAGATTCGGCGCAACGGCTTTGAAGTCCAGCGCCATCGTGATACTGAGTACCGTGATCGTCACGATCGAGAAGGCGAACACCTGGCGCGCCCAACCGGTGACATCGACACCGTGGCGGTAACCGCGCAGCGCCATCACCAGCCACCACAGGCTGGTTGCACAGGCCACTACCATAAAGGCCATACCGGTGTAGCCACTCAGCGGCAACAGCACGGTTACCAGGCTGAACACAGCGATATACAGCACAATCTGGCGCTTGGCCTTGGCGATGCCCTCTGCCACCGGCAATACCGGGATTCCCGCCGCCTCGTAATCCTTGTAGCGGAAAATCGCAATGGCGTAGGAGTGCGGCATCTGCCACAGGCAGAACATCAGCAGCAGGATCAGCGCCGCGGCATCACACTGGCCGGTAACCGCGCAGTAACCCACTACCGGCGGTACAGCGCCAGACAACGCGCCGACGAGAGTGCCGTATACGGAATTGCGCTTCATGTACAGGCTGTAAATACCGACATAAACCACGTAACCGAGTGCGGCAAAGGCAACAGTGACCGCATTGGTATAGGCGATCAGTAACCCGAAACCCACCGCACCCAGCAGCAGGCCGTGCCACAGGGCGGCACGGACAGACATTTCCCCGGTCACCGTGACCCGGTTGCGAGTGCGCTGCATCTTGGCATCGATATCCCGATCGATGCAGTTGTTCAGCGCGCAACCGGAAGCCACCACCAGCGACAGGCCAATCACTGTTGCAAAAAACAGTGCCCAGTCGATCTCGCCGCGAGCGGCAAGAAAGAAGCCGCCCGCAACCGAGATCAGGTTCCCGGCAATGATGCCGGGCTTGGTGACCTTGAAATAATGTCCGAACTTGCTGTTCATGGTCAGTGCATCATCATCGCGTTGGCGCTGTAGATAATCCATACAGACAGCCCCACCACCATGACGATGATCAGTGCAGTAAACAGGAAAGCAAAGGTATTGGCCCGGCCTTCTTCAGAGAAGTTCAGGTGCAGGAAGTACTTCAGGTGAACAATCACCTGCACTACCGCCATGATCAATACCAGCGGAATGGCCGTCGACTTGGGGAAGTAGCCGGTCATTGCCGCCCAGAACGGGATTGCAGTCAGGATAACCGACAGCACAAAGCCGACCAGGTACGATTTGACGCTGCCGTGATCGGCACCGTGATCCGCACTGTGGGCGGCATCATGTGCCGCCCCGTGGTCAACACCGTGTGCTGCAACAGATTGTGAGCTCATTACATTACTCCCAACAGGTAAACAACGGTAAACACGCAGATCCAGACGATGTCGAGGAAGTGCCAGAACAGGCTCAGGCAGCTCAGGCGCGTGACAGTCTGGCTGCCCAGGCCGCGCTTGAACACCTCGATCATCATCACCACCATCCAGATCAGGCCGGCGGTCACGTGCATGCCGTGCATGCCCACCAGCGTGAAGAAGGAGGACAGGAAGGCGCTGCGCGACGGGCCATTGCCCTCGGCAACCAGGTGGTGGAACTCGTTCACTTCCATACCGATAAACACGGCACCGAGAGCGAAAGTCACCAGCAGCCACGCGAGCGTGGCGCTTTTGTTCTGCTTGTGCGCAGAGATCATCGCAAAGCCGTACGTGATACTACTGAACAGCAGCGCAGCAGTTTCAATCGCGACGTAATCCAGCTCGAAGATATCGCGGCCGGACACACCGCCGGCGGTGTTCATGAACAACACCGCGTAGGTTGCGAATACCGATGCAAACAGAATGCAGTCGGTCATCAGGTAGATCCAGAAACCAAATACCGTGTTGCCACCGGTATCGTGGTGCTCGTGATCGTGCGCGTGCGCCTCTTCCAGGCTTCTGGAATCGTCGACCAGGTGCGCAGCCTCCGTCATGGTGGTCATGCCGTGGCCTCCTTAACTTGATTCAGATGGAGAGATTCAATGCGCTCGACTTCGTCGGGCTGCACGTAGTAATCCACATCGTTGTTATACGCCCGCAGCAGCAGGAACACGACAGTTCCGATCAGGCCCGCTACGGCCAGCCAAGTGATATGCCAGATGGCGGCAAAACCGAACAGAGTCGCGCCAGCGGCCATCAGCACACCGCTGGCGGTGTTCTTCGGCATATGAATCGGCGCATAGCTAGCCGGTTTCTTGTAGGCAATACCCTGCTCTTTCATATCGGTGAACGCATCGATATCGCGTACTTGCGGAATCTGGGCGAAGTTGTAGAACTGCGGCGGAGAGGCGGTAGCCCACTCCAGAGTGTGGCCGTTCCACGGGTCACCGGTCAGGTCGCGGTTCTTCTCGCGATCGCGGAATGCCAGGTACAGCTGGACAAACTGCAGCACGATACCCACCAGGATGATGAACGCACCGATACACGCGAAGTACAGCCAGATGTTCCAGTCCGGGTTGTTGGTGTGGTTCAGGCGACGGGTCATGCCCAGGAAGCCCAGTACGTACAGCGGCATGAAGGCCACGTAGAAACCGATCTGCCAGCACCAGAAGGAGGCCTTGCCGATACGCTCGTTGAGGTGGAAGCCCATGGCCTTCGGGAACCAGTACGCGAAGCCCGCCATGTAACCGAATACCGCACCACCGATAATGGTGTTGTGGAAGTGGGCGATCAGGAACAGGCTGTTGTGCAGGACATAGTCAGCACCCGGTACGGCCAGCAGAACGCCGGTCATACCACCGATGGTGAAAGTCACCATAAAGCCCAGGGTCCACAGCACCGGAACGGTCAGGCGCAGTCGGCCGCGATAGATGGTGAACAGCCAGTTGAACAGCTTCACGCCGGTGGGCACAGCGATAATCATCGTCATGATGCCAAAGAAGGCATTGACGTTGGCACTGGAACCCATGGTGAAGAAGTGGTGCAGCCACACGATAAAGCCGAGGATGGAAATCGCACCGCTGGCCCATACCATCGACTTGTAGCCGAACAGGCGCTTGCCGGTAAAGGTGGAGATCACGTCGGAGAAAATACCAAACGCCGGCAGAATCAGGATGTATACCTCGGGGTGACCCCAGGCCCAGAACAGGTTGATATACATCATGGCGTTGCCGCCAGCTGCGTTGGTGAAGAAGTGGAAATCGAAGTAGCGATCCAGCGCCAGCAGGCCAAGAACCGCAGTCAGGATCGGGAAGGAAGCCACGATCAGGACGTTCGCCCAGGTGCACGCCCAGGTGAAGATCGGCATATCCATCAGCTTCATGCCCGGTGCGCGCATCTTGAATACGGTCACCAGGAAGTTGACCCCGGTCAACAGAGTACCGACCCCGGATATCTGTAGCGCCCAGATATAGTAATCGACCCCCACTCCGGGACTGAATGACTGCTCCGACAGCGGCGGATACGCCAGCCACCCGGTCTTGGCGAACTCACCCAGACCGAGAGACAGGTTAATCAGCACGGCGCCGCCGGCAGTCAGCCAGAAGCTCAGGTTGTTCATGAACGGGAACGCCACATCGCGCGCGCCGATTTGCAGCGGCAGGGCGATGTTCATCAGACCGATCATGAATGGCATGGCCATGAAGATGATCATGATCACACCGTGGGCGGTGAAGATCTGGTCGTAGTGTTCAGGTGGCAGGTAACCTTCGTGGCCGTTGGTAGCCAACGCCAGCTGGGTACGCATCATGATGGCGTCGGAGAAGCCGCGCACCAGCATGATCAGTGCCAGCAGGATGTACATGACACCGAGGCGCTTGTGGTCAACAGAGGTAATCCAGTCGTTCCACAGGACACCCCACTGCTTGGCGCGAGTGATGGCGATCGCAATGGCGACACCAGCTATACCAACCACTGCCAACGTGCCCATGATAATGGGCTCGTGGTAGGGGATGGCATCGAGAGATAATTTACCGAGCAAAGACATGGTAACTGCTAGCTCCTCTCAGCATCCGCTGCATCGTGATGAGCAGCTGAGTTTTCAGAAATGGAATGTTCGGATTCCGCCTTCGGGGAATTCTTATTCCAGTCGTTATAGTTCTTCATGTACTTGTACATGATGTCGTGGAACAGGGTTTCGCTCACCGCGCCGAAGTGCTCCACCGGAACATTTTCACTCGGCTTCACCAGCTCCGCGTAAGCGGCGCTGTCGAGTTTGTCGGTGTCCTGCTTGACCGAATCGATCCAGTGCTGGAAACCGGCCTTGTCAGTGGCCACGGTCTTGAACTTCATGCCGGTAAAGCCCGCGCCGCTATAGTTGGCGGAGTAGCCTTCGTAAGTACCCGGCTCGTTGGCGATCAGGTGCAGCTTGGTCTCCATACCCGCCATGGAGTAGATCTGGCTACCCAGCTGCGGAATGAAGAACGAGTTCATGGTGGACTCGGAAGTGATCTTGAAGCGCACCGGCACGTCGGTGGGAATCACCAGCTCATTCACAGAGGCAATGCCCTGCTCCGGGTAGATAAACAGCCACTTCCAGTTGAGTGAAACCACCTCAACCGTCAGGTGCTTCTCCTGGTGATCCAACGGCTTGTAAGGATCCAGCGCCTGGGTAGAACGCCAGGTGATCACACCCAGGACCAGAATGATCGCGACCGGCACCAGCCAGACGATCGTTTCGATCTTGGTGGAATGCGACCACTTGGGTGCGTAGATTTCGTTTTCCCGACCTTCGCGGTATTTCCAGGCGAAGTACAGTGTCATGACGATGACCGGGATCACCACCAGCAACATCAGTACCGTCGAGATTATTATCAGGTTCTTCTCATCGACACCCACTTGGCCTTTGGGGTCGAGTACACCACCCTGACATCCCGCCAGTGCGAACACGGCAGCAGCCAGCGCAGCTTTTCTAAGGCTACGAACTAACACGAGGAGAGATCCTCTTCCAGGGTTTTACAACGACTGCCCTTCAGCTAAGTAAGGCAGAGTGAATCACGCATCGAAGACACATCGCAGCTGCAAGCAATCAGGCCCGCTGGCCACAAGCAAAGAGAAGGTTCCCAGTAGAGCAGTTGCGCCTATGGGTTCGTCACTCAAGCAAATGTGAACAACAATACGACGGGTCGGGAAAGACCGACATTTTCAGTCGATCAGGGGAGGAGCACGGCTACCATGAACCGTACGCGGCGTACTGCACAGCATGGGTGTCGGAGACACCACGTTGAACAGAAAACGCAGGAAAACTGTACGAAACGATTTGAAAAAGGTGAAGATCTGCTGGAAGTGCCGGCAGACGAAGAAATTCGACATCAACAGACCGGCCAGCAACATACTGGCCAGCACGTTCAGGGCGATGTTGCCCTGAAGGCTCATTCCGGCGGCATCAAAGCTCAGACCAAAATGCACCAGCCAACAGCCCAGGCCCACAGTGACAAAAGCCACCGCAAAAAAGCTAAACACCACCTCTACCCGCCGCAGAGCGGGGGCAAACGGAGCGGTTTCGCTCGCGGATAAGGTGGGGCAGTTCGCTTCCAAAATCTCTTCCAGCAGATAACTCATGCAGATAACACTGCGGGCACAACACCGGCGATCACTAAAGCAACATTCCGGGCTGGTTGCGGCGCGAAGACTATCAAAATTCCCGAGGTTACACAAAGACTTATTTGTTACGAACCTACACGAAAAGGGCAACCAAACAGACAATGACCAGATGGTCAAACCGAAAAGGCAGGGCCAGATGACAATCGTAAAGATGTCTCTATCGAAATTTTGACCTACAAAAGCGCCGGAGCACAGAACAGAAAACCACCGCACTGAACCCACCAACTTTTCGGCGGAATTCCCCGGAAAACAACCTGACTTCACCTCAGCACCTGAGAAGCGATCCCAACTCAAGCTTCACCCCCCGGCCCCACTGACA
The DNA here is from genome assembly GCF_039696035.1 of Microbulbifer sp. SAOS-129_SWC. Taxonomy (GTDB): domain Bacteria; phylum Pseudomonadota; class Gammaproteobacteria; order Pseudomonadales; family Cellvibrionaceae; genus Microbulbifer. Next base: position 1,401,368 of record NZ_CP155567.1, on the reverse strand, counting down.
GACTCAAGACTTAGTCGCCGCCCCCACATAAACAGCAATAGAGGGCTATGTGCGACCAATGGCGCCTGCAAACCGATACTTCCGGGGGCGCAATCGGCCGAGAAAGGAACCGTGATTTCCGCCCAGGAGGTTATTCGGACACCACCGTGTCGAGCCCAACGTCCGACTTTCCATGAGTACTCATCCGCCTTTTTTGTTTTCCCTGTCGAGTTTTGACAAATTTTTGACCTTGCTTTTACCAATCCTTGATCCGACCTGCCGCAAGCTTGTTTGAAAGATCAGGATCTCACGCGTCATGCCAAAGTCCTACGATCCCCGCCTCCCATCGCCTTCTGCGCCGTAGGAGGATTTTGCCTCACCGACGGAAGACACAGACGCCGAACGGCGACGAGCGGCCCCAACAGCACTCACGGCCCCGGCGGAGCACCGGCGTGCATAAACAGAAGTAACAAGAAAAGATTCATAGGGTGGAATAATGCAAATAAGAACCTATTGGTATGCAGCCCTGTGCTGCGTGGCACTGCCTATCGCCTCGCAACCAGCCTTTGCGAAGAGTGAGAGCAACGGGGAAAGACTGGGCGACCTTCTTCAGCTAGCCATCCCCACCACAGCTTACTCCATGACACTCTTTAACAGGGATGCCGAAGGGCGAAACCAGTTTTACAAGTCTTTCGCTACCAACCTGGGCGTTACGTATACTTTGAAATACGCCATCAACAAGCCGCGCCCCGACAATAATGGAGATTACTCATTTCCATCCGGACATACCTCCGCAGCCTTCCAGGGAGCCGCATTTATCCACAAGAGGTATGGACTTACCAAAGCAATCCCCGCATATCTGGCCGCAACCTATGTCGCCTACAGCCGGGTAAAAGCGAAAAAACATGACGTAGTTGATGTAACTGCCGGTGCCGCAGTGGGCATATTAAGTTCTTTTTACTTTACCACCCGCAAAGGAGGCGTAGACATAGTGCCGCTTGTTGGTAAAAACTTTGCGGGCGTCAGCGCCACCTATTCTTGGTAGCTTCCACTTTTTACCAACTGATGAACACAGTTGATCTTTAAAGTCTAATCAAGAAATTGGCTACCGACTTTTTTAGTGCAGAGACTTTAGGCTCAAAGATACGAGATATATTGGAGCACGATTTTCAATGGATATTTGTCTCCGTGGCGTCTACTAAACGTGGGCAAGCTTTGCTCTAACGCCCGGCTTTGGGGCTGACTTGGAGCTGCGAAGCATCGGAAAGGCAGTCCCAGCCCCGAAGGGGCGATAACAGCCGCTTGTTATGTGGTTTAGTAAGGGGCATAGCCTTCTTCAAAAAGATCTAACTTATCGTTTACATGGTCCATTATTATATCGAATTTCATCTCATCTATTTTTCCGGAAACAACGTAACAACTCAAATATGAAGACACATAGTGATACTTATACTGGAATTTTGATTTCTCATCATGGGAACAATCCTCTTTGAACTGCTCATCAATTACCTCTGACATTTCCTGTAACAACTGCTCATTATTCATATTATTAACTTGCGAATAAAAAATAGGAGCAAGCATATACATGTTTTCTCTAGGTATTTGATCACCGCTCTCTACGGCTTCAAGAGCCATAGATAGAGAATTTTCAACTCTTTCAAGCCATTCTTTCATGGTAAGCACTTCCAGTTGAAAGACACATAACGCCCACAACAGGGGCCAAACATAGTGGAGCCAATTTGCGGTAAAGTGAGCAAAGCGAGCCGCAAATTGGTGGAGCGTAGTTTGGCCCCTTGCTTGTGCTTGTTAGCTGCTGACACTGACAACTGCGCCAGCCGCAATAATTTTTCCATTCTTCTCTAATAGGTAACGCGAACCTTCAGCCGCCTTTACCGGTTTATCTAGAATAAGTTTCAATTTTCCATTGTCACCCGGAGCCAAACCGCGGGAAGCAACCTTGCCTTTTGTTAATTGCCCATTAACCCACAAGCTGACAGAGCTACCTTGGGATAAGGCCTCAGTATATTTTGCTTCCTGAGGCGTTAAAAGATAGACATAAGTGTTTAAAGACTTGCCAGTAAAATATTTAACATTAAATATCTTTCGTTTAGGAATGGCCTCAATCTTGGATAACACAGACTTTAAACCTATTGCATTGGCACTAATGTTAGGTAGAGCTTTGATGCCGCTATCATAAAAGAGCTGAGCATTGTCCCCTCCCATCTCATACATATTTAATACTTCACGAACTTCCACCTCTTCTAATTCGAGAAGTTTTCCAGCATCTGCCATGCCCTTCAAGCCCGAAACGTTTGCGAACATTATGGACAAGCTTGGTACACCAGCTTGCCTCGCTATTAGGACATGCTCTCTAGCAATAGGTAACGGGCCTTGCGTCGCATCGACTACTATGACTGCATGACTGGCATCCTTGGCAATAGAGGCTACTTCTGACGCCTTTGCGTCCAGCTTTGGAGTCGTTATATTGTAATTTCCTGCTGAACATGAAGTTCCACATTGCTCCAACAGTTGAACTCTTATCTTATCTCCAAGAAATACAATGTCTGCCTGAGCCAAAGGCGTAATAAAAATTACACATATTATTAGATATCTGAGATGCACAATAATTCCTCTTTCGGCAGCTAACGCCGTTATTCAGCGGCACCCCGACAAGGGCGCCCGGTGGAGGGCCTTAGGCCCGAAACAAACCTCAATACCTTGTTACATTTTCTCCAGATTAAACTGAGCGTTCGGAATTAATTCTTTTTTTGCCATGACCTGGATGCGACCCAAATACTCCAATGACTCCAAAAATTCTTCTAAATCCACATTCGATTGTTCAAAAAAGTATTTCTGGTAGTCCGAACCAACAGAATATTCTGAGGTCTCTATACTTCCATTATTTATGGAGACCTTTCTTTCTGTGCCTTCTGGGCTGACTAACACTCCGCTGGCGGCAACCCCATTCTGGAAAGTGATGTGCCCACACTCACAGAAAGTATCGGAAACAATATGAGCCGTCGCATTATGAAAACGCGTGCTTAGCTGTCTTGCCGTGGCCACGGCAACAATTCGACTGAGGTAATCAGATACGTCTTGATCGGCATGTGCCCCACCGAATTTTGAGAAGACGTTAGACAAGAAACCAGGCTTCCAAGCTTTAGACGAAAAGGAAGAGCGCAACTCGGGGTCCGGCCGATCCAAATAAAAGGCATCGCGGTTTCGGATAATAAGTGCAATTGGTAAGAGAGAGGCCAGCTGGTAGAGTCGGCGCTTCTCCCCGCCAAGAGAAAAGCACTGATGAGCTACAACCAGCTGACCGAGAACGAACGATACCAGATTTATAGTCTGAAGAAAGCCGGGCACTCGCAAATAGAGATTGCCGAACTTCTGGAAAGGCATCCCTCTACGATCTGTCGAGAGCTGCGTCGCAACAAAGGGCTACGAGGGTACCGGCCCGGGCAAGCTCAAAAGCTGTCGAATGTTAGACGGTATGGGGCCCACAAGGCTCGGAAGGTGACGGACGAGGTACGTGATCAGATTGAAACGCTGCTCCGGCAGGAGTTAAGCCCGCAGCAGGTAGCAGATTATCTGAAACGGTGTACGGGTATTTCCTTACATCATGAGACAATTTATCAGCTGATCTATGCCGACAAGGCTCATGGCGGCGATTTGTATACGCATCTGCGAGTAGCGTCAAAGCCCTACCGCAAGCGTTACGGCAGCAACGATCAACGCGGCAAGATCAAGAACAGAGTGAGTATTGATGAACGCCCTGAGGTTGTTGACCTGGGTAACCGAATTGGCGACTGGGAAGGCGATACAGTCATCGGCAAAGGCCGCAAAGGTGCGCTATTGACCCTGGTAGAGCGCAAATCGCTGTATACGGTCATTGTGTTGCTGACGGGCAAGAGAGCCGACTTGCTCGCCGCTGCAGCGGTTGCGCATATGGTACACCTTAAGGAGAAAGTCAAAACAATCACGTTCGACAATGGCCTTGAGTTTGCCGGTCATGAAGAGATCGCGAAAGGACTGGAGGCGGATATTTACTTTGCCCATCCCTATGCATCATGGGAGCGTGGAATCAATGAAAATACCAATGGTCTTATTCGGCAATATTTCCCGAAGGGAACGGACTTCAGTACGGTATCGGATGAGCAGGTTCAGTTTGTCATGGACCGCCTGAACAGCAGACCAAGAGCGACCAGGGGTGGACGATCGCCAAATGAGCTATTTATGGGGCGGCGGGACGATTTGCTCGCTGCATGAAGAAATTGCAGTTATTACTTGAAACCGCGCATCTTTATTTTGGAACGCTACCATCGTAGCGATAGTTTCGCCTTCACGCGGATCTCGATAGAAGACGCTTGAGAAATTTATTGGATTTGAGAAGTTTACGAGAACACGCTGCATGATTTCAGCGATATCTTCCAGCTTTGCTTCGCTTGCTATTCTCACTGCCCGGAATTTAACGCCCAAAGCCAAATCTCCTAAAACTTAATGCCCCGTACAGGGGTAGACAAATAAGCGTAGCATTTTGGCTGTCCCAGCGACCAAAGGGAGCGACTGCCGCGGCTTGTTATGTGCTCGTTTGAAAACGTTAAACACCGGCTTCAACCATGTCTTTAATTTTACTGGCTTTTTCGAAGTGGTCTAGTTTATGTATTTCAATCCACCAACGAGCGGCCTCCATTAGAACTTCAGGTTGATCATTTTTGTTCTTAAAAAACGCATAAAAGGAAAGTCCTACTTCCGAGCCTTTTTTCTCGATTTTTTGATCACAGACTTCAATGATCCTTGTTCTAAGCTCTTTACGCAAAGTCAGTATTCCTTGGTGACATTGAGCACATAACGCCGTGCTCAGTCGCGGCTTACTTAATGCGCGTTTTGCGCGAAAATAGGAGCGCAGCGACTGCGCAAAAGGCGCATTAAGTAAGACGTCGGCTGCAGCACCTTGTTAACAGTTTGGGGATCTAACCGCTACTACAGTGACTTCCACCAGCACTGCACCTTCCAACTCAACGCCTAAGCAGGCTCTCTGGGGCCAGTTTTCTTGATTTGGCCCAATCCAGGAACACCAGGCTTCATCCATTTCTGCCTTCTCATCCATTTTAGCGATAAAAACTTGTGCCGAGAGTATGCTCTCTTTACTTGACCCCAGCTCCTTCAAATTTTCAGAGATGACCTCAAGAGCCTGTTTGGTCTGCTCTTTTGTACCTACGCTGGTATCAGGTGAAGTGGCGACAGAGAACACAAGATCTTTGTACGCTGAAGACTTATTCCTTCCTTTATATATGCCAGCTATCCGCTCGATCATGCTACTACTCACTGACTGTTAACGTTCGGTTTAGGGGCGGCTGGAGCGTAGCGTAAGCCGTCCCAGCCGCGTATTTCGCGGCGACTACAACCGCTTGTTATGTGTAGTGGGTTGACCAAGAAAGTATCCAGAGCACAACTACTGGGATCATCACTACTATAGATCGCTTTCTCCGAGCATAAATTTCCTCAAAATCCCTGCAGCCCGAGAAAGGGAAACGTAGCTTTTGGCTTGGCGCTTTTCTAAAGTAGATTAAGCCCGCGAGAAGAATAATAGCGAAAGATGCCCAATACCAGCCTGTAGATATGTAGATTGGGGAGAGCAGAAAGCAGGACATAGACAAGATCAATGTATATGAGTTCTTCATAGAGGGGGTGTTCAATCTCTCTACAGTCTCCACTAGCGACGCTTCAGGCATATAGAAGCGCATAAAGATATTTCTAGCTATTGCGAGCAATGGAATTGAAAAAATTGCTATTTCCATTCGGATCTACACATAACGTTGCCAACAGCGGCGGCCGGAGCGCTTGGCGTGCGTAGCGCGCCGCGTAGGCCGTCCAGCCGGCGCCCGAAGGGCGCGGGCGATGCTGCTTGGCCTAGTTATTAAAGGCACGGTTTGCACGACCTACTGGCACGCTGCCCGTAGCGCAGCGGAGGGCCGCCGCCCAATTAAGACGAGGAAGAATACCAAACCTTACCCGTCAGTGAATTCTCTTACCGGCGCCTACAATACTGGATTGAAGGTGCGGAACCACATTTTTTGAACGAAGGCTCTAGGAGCGAAACTGCCAACCTGGAACCTTGCGACAAACCAGATGCTGAAAACGCTATTAAACGGCACAAAGCTTCCGCGCTTCTAAATTTTCCAGCCAGAATTTTGGTTGCCGTAATAACGCCGCGAGCAGCGGCAGCTTGCTTTGTGCGCTTTATGCGCAAAAATGGGAGTGAAGCGACCTGCGAATAAAGTGCACAAAGTAAGCTGTCCGGTGGAGGCCCGAAGGGCCGGAACGAATTGCCTCGCCTTGTTATAGGTTTTGCGCCTCACTCTTTATTTCCTCACAGCTTGATTCATAGCCAGCCAATGGAAGTCTTTCCAATTTTTCAGAAAGTTCTGCGACGCTGTCCAAACTCTTTTGCTCTTTGACCTTTGTAGAGATAAGCCTAATTACTTCCGAGTAGCATAAATTGCTAGTGAATGACGCTGAGAATGCACCTAGCCAAAATATGACTACCAGCCCGAAGAGAACGGACATTGTCAGCACAGCACCTAGAGTTAACTTCATTATTGGACTGACCTATAACGTTGCCAACAGCGGCGGCCGGAGCGTTTGGCGTGCGCAGCGCGCCGCGTAGGCCGTCCAGCCGGCGCCCGAAGGGCGCGGGCGATGCTGCTTGGCCTTGTTAAAAATGACTGGCACATGGGCTATTTAGAAGGCCAAACTTTGACACCAACACATATCAATGTTGCCACAACCACGCCCTGGAGTGCAGCTATAAGCGGGACAAGAGCGAGAAGTAGAATTAGTGGTTTCCGTAGATCAGGACCAAAAAAGTAGCCAAGTAAGATGGCCATGAACGCCAGAATACCTACGCTAGCAAACCAGCCACGCCAAACAGCTTTGAAAAGATTACCATTACTCATAAGCATAATTTTTAACGCTCAGCGCAGGCGCAGCCAACGTGGAGCGCATTTTGTGTTAATGTTTGAGCGCCAGCGAGTAACACAAAAGGTGCATAGCGTTGGCTGTCGCTCTGCCGCTGTTTGTTATGCATTTTTCTGCTTTGCGAGTTCCTTTTTGTAAGAGCGCTCAGTTGACGCCCATACAAAATAGCCAAAAGCCAAACCTCCCAGGGACCAGAGGACAGCACTAAAAGCTATAAAAATTGGCGACCACTGCCCGTCATCAGGCTTATTAGCTATGAATGTCATGACCAAAAACATTGGCAAACCCCAAGCCAGTAATCCATTAATAAGGATAAATTTTGATCTTCCCTTTTCTCTTGTCTTGGACCAATTTTCAAAATGCTTTTTCTTCACGATCTAGTTTCCCTCTAAATCCGTTCTGAACTACCGGATGCATAACGCCCGGTACAGCGGCTTGGTAAAAGTGGCGGCTTTTGTGCAGCGCACAAAATGTGACAGTTTTGCCAAGTCCGTTGCTGCCGCTTGTTAGGTGCTTGCCTGCTAAATTGGCTCATATGATGATATGCCAACATATGAATCATATTCTTGTTTCTCTTTTTCTGAGCCAAGCTGCTCTCTTGTTACTCGCATCGTGTAAGCGCCTTTTGCATGTCCGTTTTCGATTACCATCCAATCAAATACATCTTCTGGGTCGAAACCAAGTCGCTCATCGACTTGATGCCACTTTGTCAGTTCTTCTGGAACTTCGAAGAACACTCCTGAAAGAAAGTTTTCTTCTTCATGGAAATACACACTCGATAGCCAGATGTATAGAAATCGGTCTTCTCCAAGCTTTTCAGATAAATCAGGATCTCTAAACCTAAGCTTTGCTGCATAAATGGCTTCAGGACCGGATTGTACAAGATCAATGAAATCATTAATCGTGTTTGATGCTTGAGCGAATGCCTTAAGCATTTCTTGATCTTGATTATGTGTATTTCTAAATATAGGTTCGCTCATTCCAGATTCTTCCTTGGCACCTAACGTTGCCAACAGCGGCGGCCGGAGCGCTTGGCGTGCGTAGCGCGCCGCGTAGGCCGTCCAGCCGGCGCCCGAAGGGCGCGGGCGATGCTGCTTGGCCTAGTTATTAAAGGCACGGTTTGCACGACCTACTGGCACGCTGCCCGTAGCGCAGCGGAGGGCCGCAACCCAATTAAGACGAGAAAGAATACCAAAACTTACCCGCCCGTGAATTCTCTTACCGGCACCTACAATACTGGATTGAAGGTGCGGAACCACATTTGTTGAACGAAGGCTCTAGGAGCGAAACTGCCAGCCTGGAACCTTGCGACATACCCGATACTGAAAACGCTCTTAAACGGCACAAAACTTCCGCGTTTCTAAATTTTCCAACCAGAATTTTGGTTGCCGTAATAACGCCCGCGTCACAGGCCGAGGTAACTGGCAGCTTTTGTGCGAATGCACAAAAGGTGACAGTTGCCGAAGGTCATGTGCACGCGCTTGTTATGCCATTTTTCTAATCGAGGCCAACATACTTAATAGGATTAGCTGCACCTTTTGGAAAATGTTTTTTAATGGATTTGTATCGGTATTTTTGTCGAACATCCTCGTCAGCAAGAATCCCCGAGAATTCAAATCTTCTAGGGCCATGTTCAGGAACATTCACCCAATTTTGAATTTCATAAACTTCACGAGTCAATCCTCTATATGTAGGGATGGCATATTTCGCCTTCTCCCGTCTTTCACCGACAACCCAAGATCTACGAGTTGCTTGGTATAGTTCTTCTTCGGTCATTTTACGATCATAGAGTTTATTAATATTGATCAAAATGACCGGATCTTCGGCTGCGAACTCTTCTGCTTGGTACATAGATGAAATTTCTTCAACAGTTTTTAGCCCATAGTCCGATGAATTATGGCCGGATTGTAAATTCGAAAGGTTTTTCATCCCAACAAAGTCAATTAAAGCAGCCTCCACTTCAAATGACATATCTTCAGTCAGCCCGTGACGCAATATAAAATGCTCAACCAGGCCACCTTTGTTATTAATTTCTCTAATGCGATCAAGCTTTTCAGATTCTAAATCAGATGTAATTGCGCACTCTAAATGGTCAAATATTCTATTTCCTACGCCCTTGCCAATATAAAAAACCTCTTTATCAAAAGGATCTTGTAGGAAATAGACATAATAGCCAAGGCTTTCAATTACTGATTGAGTGAACATATGCTTCCTTTATTGGCATAACGCTCAGCGCAGGCGCAGCCAACGTGGAGCGCATTTTGTGTTAATGTTTGAGCGCCAGCGAGTAACACAAAAGGTGCATAGCGTTGGCTGTCGCTCTGCCGCTGTTTGTTATGCATTTTTCTGCTTTGCGAGTTCCTTTTTGTAAGAGCGCTCAGTTGACGCCCATACAAAATAGCCAAAAGCCAAACCTCCCAGGGACCAGAGGACAGCACTAAAAGCTATAAAAATTGGCGACCACTGCCCGTCATCAGGCTTATTAGCTATGAATGTCATGACCAAAAACATTGGCAAACCCCAAGCCAGTAATCCATTAATAAGGATAAATTTTGATCTTCCCTTTTCTCTTGTCTTGGACCAATTTTCAAAATGCTTTTTCTTCACGATCTAGTTTCCCTCTAAATCCGTTCTGAACTACCGGATGCATAACGCCCGCAACAGGGGCGACCAATGCTATGCACGTTTTGTGCGAAACTGGGAGCGTAGCGACCCGCACAAAACGTGCATAGCGTTGGGCGTCCCGCGGAGGCCCAAAGGGCCGGAGCATCCTGCTTGCGTTTGTTAAGTGTTCTTGGCACTGCCGGCCTCCCGCCATGCTTCAACTGCCTCTAATGCAAGCTGAGAAAGCTGCTTCGATACGTCACGGCCCTTGTAAATTGATGTTGTATTTTTGGCAATTGGAACAGTGTAATGAATATCATGTGCGAGCTTACTTAGGTACTCTCGGCCGCCGATTTTATACGATTTAAGCTCTTCTTCGTTTAGCTGAATCATATACGTATAGCCAAAAGCGCTCATGTTGCAGTTTGCATCTAGATACATTTGGCCTTCATGTTCAAATAAAAACCAAGCCCAGTTTTCAAAATCGACGACTTTCATTCTTTGGACACTTAACGCCGTGTGCAGCGGCGGCTTACTTTGTGTGCTTTTTGCACGAAAATAGGAGTGAAGCGACCGTGCAGAAAGTGCACAAAGTAAGCCGTCGGTTGCCGCACCTTGTTATGTGTTTGAGCCATGGAAGGTCTCCCAAGCTAGGCTCTCTAGATCACCACCAGCTAGAATATTGCCGTCCTCATCTTCAATCTTGAATTCCGTTTGCTTTTCTCCAATGGATGCACAGCCATCTAGCCCCAATAAAATTGTATATAGCGCATCAGTCAGGATCTCTCCGGCCAAATTCCGGACTAGTACAATTTGCTCTTCACTGAGCCCGGCATCTTTGAGTCCTTTGATTCGTGATATATCAGTATCTGAGGAGAAGTAGCTTTCTATCAACTGATGCTTAAGAATTTTGAACTCGTTTATAAACTCTTCGTTTGTCATCGCTTACACATAACGTTGCCAACAGCGGCGGCCGGAGCGTTTGGCGTGCGTAGCGCGCCGCGTAGGCCGTCCAGCCGGCGCCCGAAGGGCGCGGGCGATGCTGCTTGGCCTAGTTATTAAAGGCACGGTTTGCACGAACTACTGGCACGCTGCCCGCAGCGCAGCGGAGGGCCGCGGCCCAATTAAGACGAGAAAGAATACCAAAACTTACCCGCCCGTGAATTCTCTTACCGGCACCTACAATACTGGATTGAAGGTGCTGAACCACATTTGTTGAACGAAGGCTCTAGGAGCGAAACTGCCAACCTGGAACCATGCGACATACCCGATGCTGAAAACGCTCTTAAACGGCACAAAACTTCCGCGTTTCTAAATTTTCCAACCAGAATTTTGGTTGCCGTAATAACGCCCGCGTAAAGCGCGCGAGGTACGAGCGTCGCTTTTGACGCGCTTGTTAAGTGTTGGGGCTCGCATACTTTCTCATTAATTTATCTATACGCTTGCTTCTTGGGGATTCGCAAGACAGACCACCTGGAAGAGGTGGATCCGGCAGCCATATCTCCCATGTGCCACCGCACTCGGTACAATCAAAGTAGTGTGACAACTTTTCTGGACTTCGGCGAATCATGGACCCATCCGAGCAGAGCGTATTCAGGGCTTCTAATGCCTCGTCAAATGCCTCATATGATCGGCATTCGGTGGCCAGCCTAAACTTACTTACTTCTTGGCACGTTGCACATTTCATGAGGACACTTAACGCCCCGCACAAGGGCAGACAAATAAGCGCAGCGTTTTGGCTGTCCCAGCGACCAACGGGAGCGATTGCTGCGGCTTGTTAAGTGTGTAGAGGGAATTGGTAGGAGATTTCGTCATTAGGGCACGCCTCATCACTAGTTCCGTAGGTGACTATAAAATCATACAAAAATATATCTGAAGGCTTAACTGATAATAAATATGCCTTACGTGACCCTTCTTCTTCCACCGTTTCAAGAATGACTGCAAAAGTAATCTTTTCGTTTTCCTGTCTTCTAACTGCAAGACTCTTGAAATCTAGATCCTTGTATTTATTAAGAACACGCACTTCAAAATCAAAACCGCGCTTCTCTTCCGCTATGCGAACAACACTGAAAATTCCCGTCGGTGCTGCTTCGATATTTCCATCATGCCTGTACGGGCATGAAACAGAGAGTGCGACCGCCGAAGAAGCCCAAAAGATCAGAAAAATTCGCAGAAGATTGATTATCGTTTTCATCACTTAACGTCCACAGCACGGGCGGCCGGAGCGCAGCGTAGGCCGTCCCGCGGAGGCCCGAAGGGCCGTAGCAACGTGCCTGTGATTGTTAAGGCTTTCTTAGGTTCTGCCATATATAAAACCCACCCACCAATGTGCCCACAGGAATATTGAGAATACTGACTATTGAAAATGGAAGTGCCAAATTTACTGCATATTTAGAGTCTTTAATGACCAATATTCCTGCAAAAATTCCGACGAAGTTTACCAAAGTAAAAAGTAATAGAAATGTTGCCGAGAGACCAAGAAAACTACCAGGCTGACTAGCGATTGCCTCTCCGAACTGCGCAAACATCATCGAGAATCCGGAAAGTAGACTAATCACCATGAAGGCCGAGTAAATTATTATCATCCACCCTGCAATCAACTTTTCCTTACTCATAATTCCATTCCTTGAGCGCCAGCCTTAACGTTGCCAACAGCGGCGGCCGGAGCGTTTGGCGTGCGTAGCGCGCCGCGTAGGCCGTCCAGCCGGCGCCCGAAGGGCGCGGGCGATGCTGCTTGGCCTAGTTATTAAAGGCACGGTTTGCACGAACTACTGGCACGCTGCCCGCAGCGCAGCGGAGGGCCGCGGCCCAATTAAGACGAGAAAGAATACCAAAACTTACCCGCCCGTGAATTCTCTTACCGGCACCTACAATACTGGATTGAAGGTGCTGAACCACATTTGTTGAACGAAGGCTCTAGGAGCGAAACTGCCAACCTGGAACCATGCGACATACCCGATGCTGAAAACGCTCTTAAACGGCACAAAACTTCCGCGTTTCTAAATTTTCCAACCAGAATTTTGGTTGCCGTAATAACAGTTAATTCAAAAGCCAATGGCTTCATATCCATTTGGCCTTATATCCCGAGTCAAGTCACTTCCACCATCAGTAAAACCTAATTAAAATCAACTGCTTAGAGAAACCTGTATTTTTTTCGAACTCGGATATAAGGCGAAGCCTCGTGGCGTCGAAAACCACCCTTGGCTTTTTATCCAGAACTCAAAGCCTTTAAAGTCAACAAGTTACGTGTTTTTCCGTGTGGATAGAAGCTCTGGCTCTTGAATTCGGATATTGACAGTTTGTCGCATGCGCATAAACTGGATATATATCCAGCACACGGAGGTTGACATGGATGATATCCGCCATTCTATTCCGGCACATTCCGAGCGCTTCATGGTGCAACTGCGTCGCCATATTCGCGCAGCGGGATTGGCCTATCGTACCGAGCAAACATATGCGCATTGGATTAAGCGCTTTATCCACTTTCACAAGCTCCGCCATCCGCGTGAGCTGGGTGTAGTGGAGGTGGAGGCGTTCTTGAATCACCTTGCCATCAACGGCGAATGTGCAGTAAATACTCAGCGCATTGCACTGAATGCGCTGGTTTATCTCTACAAGCGCTTTCTGGAAGTCGATATCTCCAATTTACAGTTTTCACCTGCCAGAGAGTACCGGCGCTTGCCGGTGGTATACAGCCGCACTGAGATACAGGCAATACTGCAGCACTTGCCCGGCGTTTACCGCCTTATGGTGGAACTGATGTATGGCAGCGGAGTGCGCTGTGCAGAGCTACTGTCACTGCGGATCAAGGATCTGGACTTTGACAGTGGCAATCTCTTCGTGCGCGGGGGTAAGGGCAATAAGGATCGCTCGACGATCCTGCCCCAGGCGCTGATTCCGGCACTACAGCGGCAAATAGAGTTTGTGGACTTGCTGCACCGTCAGGATTTGCAGCGGGGCTACGGTGAGGTTTACCTGCCCAATGCACTGGAACGTAAGTACCCCAGTGCAGGCCGCGCTCTGGCGTGGCAGTATCTGTTTCCTGCCGGCCGGCTCGGCGCGGACCCGCGCTCGGGGGTTTGCCGGCGCCACCACCTGCACGCTTCGGCGCTGGCGAAGCAGATTCGTGCGGCTGTTGCTGCGGCCGGGGTCAACAAGCCTGCGCGGGCACACGCATTCCGCCACAGCTTCGCTACCCACTTGCTGGAAAGCGGTTACGACCTCCGCACCATTCAGGAGCTATTGGGGCACGCGGATATCAGCACTACGGAAATCTACACTCATGTGATCAACCGTGGCGGCAAGGGCGTTCTGAGCCCCGTCGACCGGTTGCCCCACGGGATCTCCGAACCGGGGGCGACGTACTGCTCCGCAGCCTGATTGATACCCCCACGAATACCGCTGTAGAGGCGTCTCTCTCGGGGGCGAGGTACGCCCGGTGTTTCGTGAGCAATGCGCGAATTAAATGAGATAGCCCACTGTCTCAGGTTGGCACTATTTTCGGTACGCCAGCCGGGAAAATGTTTCCCCAGACCACAAAAGATGGGAAATTTTTCCAGTGAAAGGAGTGCCCACATTACTTTTCCACCTGGTCACTCCCCGCTTGGTATTTGTGTGCAGCGGTGCAATGGAAAACACGCGGCGCGCAATGGTTCTGTGGCGCGCAAAGTGATAAATTTCCGGCTATCTACGTGACGGAGTGTCAGGGTATTTCATGGTTCAGTTAGTAATCGATTCCGGCTGCGATCTGCCGGATGAGTTTCTGCGTAAGTTCTCGATCCCGGTGCTGCCGCACAGTATCAGCGTGGGTAAAGACACCTTCGGCGACCAGCGCAATCCGGCGCAGATGGCGCATTTTTATTCATTGTCGCTGGTCGACCGTTCGCGCCAGATTACCAGTGGTCCGGCTTCCAGTGAGGAAATCGAGAGGATTCTACGCGCGCAGGTGGACCGCGGCTGTCGTGAAATCGTCGTGCAGACGATTAACGGCGCCAATAGTCCCACGCTGCAGAATGCCCGCACCGCGGTCGAGGCGCTGCGGCGCGACGGCATTGAGGTGCCGATGCACACCCAGGATTCCCACAATCTGTTTGCCGGTCAGGGGCTGCTCGCGCTGTACACCCTGACGCAGATTCGCAAGGGGCTGTCGGCTGCCGAGGTCGCCGAGCGGGCCCAGGAGTTCAGTAACAATATTCATGGCTATGCGGCCATCCGCGATGTCTACTATGTACGCGAGCGGGCGCGTAGCAAAAACGAGAACAGCATCAGCTGGCTCAAGGCTACCGCCGCCCGCCACCTGGACCTGCACCCGATCCTGTCGATGCACCGCGACGGCAGTACGGTGACCGATACCCTGCGCGGCTATGACAAATGCACCGAGGCACTGTTCAACCTCGCGGTGGAGCGCATTGAGGCGGGACAGCTGCTGGCGCCGATGGTAGTGGTCAGTATTGCCGGGCAGCTGAAGGATCTTCCGCACACGCCCGGTTTTGCAACGTTGCAGAAGGCGGCGCAGGCGCACGGAGTGAAGGTCTACCAATCGCTCATGAGCCTGTCCGGGGGTATTAACCTGGGGCCGGGAACCGTGTCGCTGGGGCTGGCTTCGAAGGAGTAAACGGGTCACCGGTAGTCCGGTGTGAGTTGCAGCCGGGGTGAACGCAAGGTTCGCCCCTACTGAATAGTTGCCATGCTTTCAGGGAGTGCGGCGCGAGGCGTGGCACGGAGGGCACGGCCGCAGGTCAGTTTGGCGAACGTTTTTCGCAGGGGCGAACACCCGGGTTCGCCCCACTATCGTCCGGTTTCTAGACAGATCCCGTCAGGAAACAACGTTGCCGTAGCTCATCAGGCGCTGGTAGCGCTTCTCCAGCAATTCATCAATCGGCACGTGGCGCAGCTGATCCAGCTGTGCGGTCAGGCGTTCCTGCAGGCGGGTGGCCATGGTGTCCGGGTCGCGGTGGGCGCCGCCAAGCGGCTCATCGATGGTCTCGTCGACGATGCCGAGCTCCTCCAGCACGCTGGACGTTACGCCCATGGCCTCGGCGGCCAGCGGCGCCTTTTCCACGGTTTTCCAGATGATATTGGCGCAGCCCTCCGGGGAGATCACGAAGTAGGTGGAGTACTGCAGCATGTTCAGCTGGTCGCCGACGCCGATTGCCAGTGCGCCGCCGGAGGAGCCCTCGCCGATTACGGTGCAGATGATCGGGGTGCGCAGGCGCGACATTACGGCCAGGTTCTGGGCGATCGCCTCACTGATACCGCGCTCTTCACTGTCGATGCCCGGATAGGCCCCGGGGGTGTCGATCAGGGTCAGTACCGGCATCTTGAAGCGCTCGGCCATTTCCATGACGCGCAGCGCCTTGCGGTAGCCCTCAGGCTTGGGCATACCGAAGTTGCGTGCCACCTTGTCGTTCACCGAGCGGCCCTTCTCCTCGCCGATCACCGCCACCGGCTTGCCGTCGAGGCGCGCGATACCGGCGATGATCGCCTTGTCGTCGCCGAAGTGGCGGTCGCCGTGCAGCTCGTCCCAGTCGGTGAACATGCGCTCGATATAGTCTTTCGCGTAGGGACGCTGCGGGTGGCGCGCCACCTGTACCACCTGCCACGGGGACAGGTCGGCGTAGATCGACTCAGTCAGCTTCTTGCTCTTGTCCCGCAGACGGGCCACTTCGTCGGCGATGTTCAGTTCGTTGTCGTCGCCAACATGCTGCAGCTCTTTGATCTTGCCTTCCAGCTCGGCGATCGGCTGCTCAAACTCGAGAAAATTGAAATTCATGAAATCCGCGCCTTGAATTCTGTTGCGAAATCGCCGGGAGCACACGGCCGCGCGCCACCCGAAATATCCTCTTTTGCCACGCTGGCGCCGCTCCGGGACTGGCCGGGGTGGCGGCGCCGGGACATCCGACCTAGCAGAGATGTCACCAATTGGCAGCCCATTGAAAATTGTCGGCTAGCTTAACCAGATAGAACTGCCTAGTCGAGCCTGCCGTTCGGGCCTATCGAGCAAGCGATGTGGCCAATCTAGCCACAGTCTACCGCCGCTCAGTGTAGTTCAGTGCGACCTGCTCGCGCCCGAGCAGCTCCCGCAGCGACTGCACCAGCTGGTCGTTTGGCTCTACTTTCCACGCCGCCGGCAGTCGATAAACACCGCGCGCGTCACTGCAGGCTACCTCCACGGTCACCGCACAGTTGCTACCCGGGCCGCCGGTGTAGGCCTGCAGACAGGCGGCCAGGCGCTTGCCCAGCCCCGGGGTAGTGGCGGTGCTGTCGAGCTTCAGGCTCACGCCGGTGACCGCGCCCTGGCGCAGTTCGTCCAGGGTGGACACGCCGTTGACGGTCATCTTGAGGCCGCCACTGTAGTCGTCGTGGGCTACGGGGCCATCCAGCACCAGCATGGCGTCTTTGGCCAGTTTCTCGCGGTGCTCGCCGAACGCCTCACTGAACACGGCCGCCTCGATACGGCCGCTGCGGTCGTCGAGGGTGACGATGGCCATGGAGTCGCCGCGCTTGGTCTTCATCACCCGCATGGCCACCACCAGGCCGGCCACTTTCTGCGATTCGCGCCCGGGTTTCAGGTCGGCGATGCGCGCCTTGACCAGGTGCTTGAGCTCTTCTTCGTACTCGTCGATCGGGTGGCCGGTCAGGTACAGGCCGAGGGTGTTCTTCTCCCCCTCAAGGCGCTCGCGGATACCCCACGGGCGGGTGCGACGGAACTCGGCGTAGACGTCGCCGTCGGCGGCCTGCGGCACCACTTCGCCGAACAGGTCCATCATGCCGGCGCTGGCGTTGGCAGCCTGCTGCTCGGCAGCCTTCACCGCTTCGTCCAGCGCATTGAACATGACCGCGCGGGAGTAATCCAGGCCGTCGGCACCGTGGATATCCGGGCCGATGGTGTCCAGGGCACCGGAGCGCACCAGTGCCTCCAGCGCGCGCTTGTTGACCTTGCGCGGATCGATGCGCGAACAGAAGTCGAACAGGTCGGCAAAGGGACCGCCCTCGGTGCGCACCTTGATGATGTTCTCGATCGGGCCCTCCCCCAGGCCCTTGATCGCGCCCAGACCGTAGATCACGCGGTTATCCACATCCACGGAAAACTGGTAGCTGCCCAGGTTCACGTCCGGCGGCACCAGGTCCAGGCCCATGGCCCGGCACTCTTCAATAAACGTCACCACCTTGTCGGTCTTGTCCATGTCCGAGGACATGGTCGCGGCCATAAACTGTGCCGGGTAGTGCGCCTTCAGCCACGCAGTCTGGTAGGACACCAGCGCGTAGGCGGCGGAGTGCGATTTGTTGAAGCCGTAGCCGGCGAACTTCTCCACCAGGTCGAAGATCTTGATCGCCAGATCCGGATCGACGCCCTGCGCTTTTGCGCCATCTTCGAACGTCGCGCGCTGCTTGGCCATCTCCTCGGGCTTCTTCTTACCCATGGCGCGGCGCAGCATGTCGGCGCCGCCGAGGGTATAGCCGGCCAGCTCCTGGGCGATCTGCATCACCTGTTCCTGGTACACGATTACCCCGTAGGTGGGCTCCAGGATCGGCTTCAGTTTCTCGTGCTGGTATTTGGCATCCGGGTAGGCCACCTGGGCGCGGCCGTGCTTCCGGTTGATGAAGTCGTCCACCATGCCCGACTGCAGCGGGCCCGGGCGGAACAGCGCCACCAGGGCGATCATGTCCTCGAGGTTGTCCGGCTGCAGGCGCTTGATCAGGTCCTTCATGCCGCGGGATTCCAGCTGGAATACCGCGGTGGTCTCGGCGCGCTTGATCATCGCGTAGGTGTCGGGGTCGTCCAGCGGCAGCGCCTCGATCACCAGCGGCTCTTTGCCCTCGCGCGCGCGCTGCTCGTCGACCATATGCTTGGCCCAGTCGATGATGGTCAGCGTACGCAGGCCGAGGAAGTCGAACTTCACCAGGCCCGCGTCTTCCACATCGTTCTTGTCGAACTGAGTCACCAGGCCCTGGCCGGCCTCGTCACAGTAGAGCGGTGCGAAATCGGTGAGCTTGGTCGGTGCGATTACCACGCCGCCGGCGTGCTTGCCGACGTTACGCGCCACGCCCTCGAGCTGCAGGGCCATCTCCCAGATTTCCTGGCCCTCTTCGTCGCTGTCGAGGAATTCGCGCAGTACGTCTTCCTGCTCGAAGGCCTTCTCCAGGGTCATACCCGGGTCCGGCGGAATCATCTTGGAGAGCTTGTCGGCCAGGCCGTAGGACTTGCCCTGTACCCGCGCCACATCGCGTACCACCGCCTTGGCGGCCATGGTACCGAAGGTAATGATCTGGCTCACCGCGTTGCGGCCGTAGTTGTCGGCCACGTAGCCGATCACCCGGTCGCGCTTTTCCATACAGAAGTCGACGTCGAAGTCGGGCATCGACACCCGTTCCGGGTTCAGGAAACGTTCGAACAGCAGGTCGTATTGCAGCGGGTCGAGATCGGTAATATCCAGCGAATAGGCTACCAGCGAGCCGGCACCGGAACCCCGCCCCGGCCCCACCGGGATATCCTGGTCCTTGGCCCACTGGATAAAGTCCATCACGATCAGGAAGTAGCCAGGGAACCCCATCTGCAGGATGATATCCAGCTCGAAGCGCAGGCGCTTTTCATACACCGCGCGGCGCTCGGCGTATTCCGGGGCGGACGCGTCGAGGATTTTCGCCAGGCGCCGCTCGAGCCCCTCAAAGGACACCTTTTCGAAGAACTGGCCTTCGGTCATGCCCTCGGGAATCGGGTATTCCGGCAGGAAGTACTTGCCCAGCTGGATCGGCGCGCTGCAGCGTTTGGCGATCTCCACAGTATTGGCCAGCGCCTCGGGAATATCGCTGAACAGCTCGGTCATTTCCTCCTGGGTGCGGAAATACTGCTGCGGCGAATAGCGGCGCTCGCGGCGCGGATCGTCGAGCGCACGGCCGTCGTGGATACACACACGCACTTCGTGGGCCTCGAACTCGCTCTCTTCCATAAAGCGCACGTCGTTGGTGGCCACCACCGGCAGGTTCAGCTCGCCCGCCAACGCCACTGCGGCGTGCAGGTAATCCTCGTCGCCGGCGCGACCGGTGCGCTGCAGTTCCAGGTAATAGCGTCCCGGGAAAATCCTTGCCCACTCCGCGGCCAGCTCCCGCGCCTGCGCGCGGCGCCCGGCGATCAATGCGCGACCCACATCGCCGAACTTGGCGCCCGACAACATCAGCAGGCCCTGCGCAAACTCCGGCAGCCACTCGCGACGGATAAAGGCGTTGCCGTGATATTGCCCTTCCATCCACGCGCGCGAAATCAGCTCGGTGATATTGCGGTAACCGTCCGCGTTCATCGCATACAGCGTGATCAGCGTGGGGTTGTCTTCACCGCCCTCACTGAGCCAGAAATCCGCCCCGGTAACCGGCTTGATCCCGGCGCCCATACAGGCCTTGTAGAACTTGATCTGACCGTAAAAGTTGGTCTGGTCGGTCAGCGCCAGCGCCGGCATCTGCAGTTCTTCCGCGCGCGCCACCAGCGGCTTGACGCGCACCAGGCCGTCGATCAGGGAGAATTCGGAGTGGACTCTTAAATGGACGAAGGGTTGGGTCATTGTTTGAATTCGATTTTTCGCACTGGCCCCGCAGGCGCGGCCGTCGACCGTGCCCGGCCGGCCGCGCCTGCAGGTTAAATTGATTTTTTACAGAATGCGGCCCATGCGGCGCGCGCGCTCGTGGCAGTCTTTCAGGACCGCCCGGCGCTGTTCATTGTTCATTGTTCCCCAGCGGCTGATCTCACTGCCGCTGCGAAAACAGCCCTCGCAGATATCCTGCGCATTCAAAGCGCAGACGGAGACACAGGGGGACTTTACCGGCTTCTCGACAGGCTCTGCGGCCGGCCAATCGACCACAACGACTTTATCGGACATCACGATGCTTCAATAGGAACCAGTTCGTCGGCAAAGCGCCTGCCGTTGGCCGCATAGTGATCGCTGCTGGCCTTGAGCAATTCGAACGTGGATGGATCCAGGGTTTTGACCACCTTGCCGGGGCTGCCCAGCACCAGCGAGTAGTCGGGAATCTCGGTATTTTCGGTGACCAGCGCATTAGCGCCGACGATGCAGCACTTGCCGATCTTGGCCCCGTTCAGCACCACGGCATTGATACCGATCAGGCTGTAGTCGCCAACCGTACAACCGTGCAGCATCACCTTGTGGCCGATGGTCACGCCAGTGCCGATGGTCAGCTCGACACCGGGGTCGGTGTGTAGCACCGAGCCGTCCTGCACATTGCTGTATTCACCGATGGTGATGCGGTCACAATCACCGCGCACCACCGCATTGAACCAGACGGAACTGTGACTGAGCATTCGCACATTGCCAATCACATGGGCGCCGGGAGCAATGTAATGTCCCTCGCCGTCGAGAATTGGCTGCTGGTCGCCCAGTTTGTACAGCATTTGGCCTCCGGCTCGATGTCAGGGTTAGCCGGCTATTATCCCGGTCAGAAGCTGCTCTGGCTAGCGCCGGTTACAGCAGTTCCGCCTGCTGTACGAAACGCGCCCCCTCCAGAGTCAGCAGGCGGGCCTTCATATCGAGGCCGCCGGCGTAGCCGGTCAGGCTGCCGTCAGCGCCGATCACCCGGTGGCAGGGGATGACCACCGCGATGGGGTTGGCACCGTTGGCGCGGGCCACCGCGCGGATCGCCTTCAGGTTGCCGAGCGCCGCGGCCTGCTCGCGGTAGCTGCGGGTCTCGCCGTAGGGAATCTGCAGCAGCGCGTCCCAGACGCGGCGCTGGAAATCGGTGCCGGGCGGCGCCAGCGGCAGGTCAAATTGCCGGCGTTCGCCGGCGAAATACTGCTGCAATTGCTGCGCCGCGGCGTCGGTCAGCGCCGTGGCGCCGCGTTGCCACTCCGGCGCAATACGCAGCGCGTGATCCTCGCGCTGGAACTCCAGCGCCACCAGCGCGCGCTCGTCTGCGGCTATGCCGATATCGCCGAAGCGGGTCGAGTAGATTTCGTAGTGGATCATTATCCATTCTCCGGTTTGAGGCTCTGCCACAATAACAGCGCGCCGTAGGCCCGCCAGGGGCGCCAGCTTTCCGCCCGCGCCAGCGCCTGTTTGGGTTTCGCTTTCTGCCCGTGTTCGCCCAGCGCCTGTTTGGGTTTCGCTTTCTGCCCGTGTTCGCCCAGCGCCTGCAGGATGCCGAGGTCCGAGGCCGGAAAGGCGTCGGGCATCGAGAGCCCGCGCATGGCGATGTAGTGAGCGGTCCAGTCACCGATACCCGGCAGTTGCGTCACCGCGGTACACCAGCTGTCCAGGTCCGGCTCGGCGAAATTCACCCGGCCATCGAGGGTCGCGGCCACAAATTCCCGCAGTGTCCGCGCGCGCGCCCGGGTCACCCCCAGGCCCTCGAAGTCGGCCGCTGCCAGTTGCGCGGCGGTCGGGAACAATCGCTGCTCGGCGCCGTCGGCGTCGACAAATGTCTGCCCGTAGCGGGCCACAACGCGCCCGGCAATGGTGGTGGCGGCAGCCACGGAGATCTGTTGGCCGAGAATCGCGCGCAGCGCGTATTCGAACGGGTCCCAGGCGCCGGGCAGGCGCACGCCCGGGCTGCGCGCAATCTGTTGTGCGAGCAGCGGGTCGCTGCCGAGCACCGCGGTGATCGCACCGGTATCCGCGTCCAGGTCGAACAACCGCCGCAGGCGCTGGTTCAGCAGGTACAGCGCCGCCCCACCCTCGCCGCTCACATCCACCACCAGCCGATTGCCGGCCGCGTCGTCGCGTACGCGCAGGACACCGCGCATGCCGTCGATGGCAAAACTGCGCAGGTAGACATCGCCTTCGACCCGCTCCACCCCGGCCAGCGCCCGCGCGCGGAAGAACGCCAATAGCTGTGCCCAGTGAAACGGGGGCCGGTAAGACAGGTACAGCCGCGCAGTCCGCCGGGATTCCACGGCTGTGGCCCCGCCGGGCACTTCGCGCTCTCCATGCCTCGGTTCCCGGCGTACATCCGAGGGTGTGCGCCGGTAGATCTGCCTGAACACGCCATTGAAGCGCCGCAGGCTGTTGAAACCGGACTCGTAGGCAATGGCCGCAATCGGCAGGTTGGTATCCCGCAGCAGCGTGAACGCAAACAGGGCGCGCTCCGCCTGCCACACCGCCAGCGGGCTGACGCCCAGGTGCTCGGTGAACAGGCGCCGCAGGTAGCGGCTGCTGACGCCGAGACGCTCGGCGAGCCGTTCGATTGACTGCGCTTCCCGTTCGCTGCGCATCAATTGCAGCGCTCTCTGCACCGTTGCCGAGACTAGGCCCCAGGCCGGGCTGCCGGGCGCCGCGTCCGGGCGGCAGCGCAGGCACGGGCGAAACCCGGCGTCGACGGCCTCGGCGGCGGTGGCGTAGTAAGTGACATTGCGCTCCAGCGGCGGCCGCGCCGGACAGATGGGCCGGCAGAAAATGCCGGTGGTCTTCACCGCGGTAAAGAAACGTCCGTCGAAGCGGTGGTCCCGCGCAAGGCGGGCACTGGAACAGATAGCCGGGTCGAGTTGCACACTGATCTCCTGATTCAAGGACGCCAGTGTAATCGGGCCCCGACAACGCGACTAGTCAATTTCGGAACTGACAGTGTACCGGCGGAACGGCGGGCGGTTTCGCCCGGCCAGATTGCCGATTGGTGAACTAAGGCGACGCTCGGGGCACAACCCAGTCATTGCTGCGCCAAAAGATAGACACAGTTCTCACTTTCTATTAGATAAGGTTCAAGAACAGTGATGTTCACAGCGAGCCGGCGACCACCGCCAACGCATTCCACAGCGGAACCCGGCACTACACGGAAGTTAAGTTGCCACGGAGCCTCCCGTTTCCCGGGCGGCACCGGCGCCTGTCCATGCATTACAGGCAGCGGTTCCCTCACCGCAACAACAACCTGCTTCCAGCGCCACGGCCAATAACACAACAGAAGCCACTGGAGCTGTCGTTCATGATCCGTTATTCCACTCCCCTGCTCGCCGCCCTGGTGCTGCTGTTGTGCGCCTGCTCCGCAGACGTAGGCAGCGGCAACGGCCGTGCCAATGCCAATCCCTTCACCGCAGCCGAATCCAGCTCACTCGCCCCGGCGGATCGCGATGGCGATACCATTCGCGACAACCGCGACAACTGCCCCAGAAACGCCAATCGTAACCAGGCCGACCTGGATGGCGACGGTATCGGCGATGCCTGCGACAGCGATTTAGACGGCGATGATGTGACCAACGCCGACGACAACTGCCCACTGGCAGCCAACAACGACCAGGCCGACGGCGATGCGGACGGCATCGGCGACATCTGCGACAACGACCGCGACAACGACGGCCTCACCAACGCGTTGGACAACTGCCCGGATACCGCCAATCCCGAGCAGACCGACAGCGACGCTGACGGCCGCGGCGATGCCTGTGACGCATCAGCACGCAGCAGCACTGCCGACACGGACGCCGACAGCATCGATGACAATGCCGACAACTGCCCCAGTACGCCCAACACGGATCAGGCCGACTTGGATGGCGATGGCAGCGGCGACGCCTGCGACGGCGACGACGACGGTGACGGCATTGCAGACGGAACCGATAACTGCCCGAACCTCGCCAACGCCTCACAGAGCGACACCGATAACGACGGGCTCGGTGATGTCTGTGACGGCGACGACGATGGTGACGGGGTCGCTGACGAAGTCGATAACTGCCCGTTGCAATCCAACCCCGACCAGGCCGACGCCGACAACGACGGCGCCGGCGATCCCTGCGACACCGACGGCGACACCACCGCTGCTGCCGACGACTGTGCGACCCAGGCAAACGGCAGCGAACAAGCCTGCGGTAACGACGACAACAACAACGAAACCACCGACGCAAACACCGACGCAAACACCGACGATGACAATGACGGCGTCGCTAACGATAACGACAACTGTCCACAGGCCCCCAATAGCGGCCAGCGCGATACGGACGGCGACGGTCTCGGTGACGCCTGCGACAACGATGACGACGGCGACAGTGTTACAGACGCCCGCGACAACTGTCCGCTGCAGCCGAACCCCTTCCAGGAGGACAGCGATAACGATGGCCTCGGCCAGCCCTGTGACAGCGATGACGACGGCGATGGTGTCGCCGATGGCAATGACAACTGCGCGCTGATCCCCAACACCGACCAGAGCGACCTGGACGGCGACGGTCTCGGCGACGCCTGTGACCCGGACACAGACGGCGATACGGTCAATAACGGCAGCGACAACTGCCCACAGGTCGCCAACAGCGATCAGTCAGATAGCGACGCCGACGGCACCGGTGATGCGTGCGAGCAGGACACCGGCAACGACGAAGCCACTGGTGGCGAGGAGCCCTGCAATCCGCAGGTGGATTGCCGCAGCGATTCCGACGGCGACGGCTTCTACGATGACGAGGACAATTGCCCGCAGATCGCCAATGCAAACCAGACCGACAGTGACGGCGACGGTAGCGGCGATATCTGCGATGGCGACGCCGACGACGATGGCGTGGATAACGGCAGCAACAATTGCCCGCTCACCGCCAATGCAAGCCAGACCGACAGCGATAACGACGGCACCGGCGACGTCTGCGATGGCGATGCCGACGACGACGGCGTAAACAACGGCAACGACAACTGCCCGTTCACCGCCAATGCAAACCAGACCGACAGTGATAACGACGGCACCGGCGACGTCTGTGATGGCGATGCCGACGACGACGGCGTAAACAACGGCAGCGACAACTGCCCGCTCACCGCCAACGCAAACCAGACCGACAGCGATAGCGATGGCATCGGCGACGTCTGCGATGGCGATGCCGACGACGACGGCGTCGATAACGGCAGCGACAACTGCCCGCTCACCGCCAATGCGAACCAGATCGACAGCGATAACGACGGCACCGGCGACGTCTGCGATGGCGATGCCGACGGCGACGGCGTCGACAACGGCAACGACAACTGCCCGCTCGCCGCCAATGCAAACCAGGCCGACAGTGATAACGACGGTACCGGCGACGTCTGCGATGGTGATGCCGACGACGACGGCGTCTACAACGATGGGGACAACTGCCCGCAGATCGCCAACCGCGAACAGACCGACAGCGACGGCGACGGCACCGGCGACGTCTGTGATGGCGATGCCGACGACGACGGCGTGGACAACGGCAACGACAACTGCCCGCTCACCGCCAATGCGAATCAGGCCGACAGCGATGGTGATGGCGTCGGTGATGCCTGCGACGGCGACCTGGATGGCGACGACATGGCAAACGACAACGATAACTGCGTCGCCGCCTCCAACCACGACCAGGCTGATCTCGATGGCGACGGCACCGGCGACGCCTGTGACGACGACACCGACGGCGATGGCATTGCCGACAGCAACGACAACTGCCCGCTGCAGTCGAATCCCCTCCAGGCGGATGCGGACGGCGACGGTACCGGTGACGCCTGCGACACCGAAAACCCGGTCAGCTGCAGCGTCGATGGTGAATTCATCTCCATCATCACCAGCGATGCCTTCAAGGAATCCGGCACCCACGATTGCAATCGCAGCGAATGTGCCATCAGCGGCTCCGGCCACCTGATCAACGCCGTGACTAGCGATGCCGCGCGAATCACCATCGCCGGTCCCGGTGGCAGCGCCTTTATCCGCGTACGCGCCCGACACGCGTTTGCCGCCGGGCAGCGCGCCGGGTTTGTGATCGAGAACCCCGACAACCTGCTGGATCTGGCCATTCTCGCGAGCCTGCGTATCCGCACGCTCGACGACGGCGAATTCACCGGCGACAGCGGCTCCGGTGCCACGCTGCTGAAGTTCGGGCTGGCCGGTGGCACTGGCGGGC
The DNA here is from genome assembly GCF_039696035.1 of Microbulbifer sp. SAOS-129_SWC. GTDB lineage: Bacteria > Pseudomonadota > Gammaproteobacteria > Pseudomonadales > Cellvibrionaceae > Microbulbifer. The sequence continues at coordinate 1,374,994 of NZ_CP155567.1, read as the reverse complement.
AGCGCCTGGTAGTCATCAATACCACCCGGGCTTTCGACGCCATTGAACTGGAACTGTACGGGCTTGCGTCAATGGTCAATCGCCTGGATATCTACCTCGCCTGCGTCGAACAGCCCTGAGCCGTCCGACACAAGCGCCGCACTAGCGCGTACAACCCCGAGCGACTTTCGGGGTTGTGCGCTACCACCGTTACCGATCTCCGCTTTCCCTCTTCGACCTGGTGCCGCTGCAGACCATCACCGGGGCAGCCTGCCTCGACCGCACGCCCACCGGCGACACCGCAACCGGTTCCGCGGTGGTGCCGCCGCAGTTGCGCTATAGCTCCACCGCACAGTAACCGCCGCAAAGCCTATCCGGCGCCATAATGACCCTTCCGGCCATCGATCAATTTGCGTACAGGTTCACAAAAAACTGCCAAATCATTCACAGTTCAGTCAGTTTTTTCCACAACGGTGTGTTCGAAAACGCCATCGCTGTCGCATTCAGACATGTGGCGATTTTCTTTGCTGTTTTTTTAGACAGCTCCGGCAAGACTGCCCAGAGCCATTTGTCGGGAATTTTTCAAGCAATCAACCGGCCAGCCCGGGCTGCGATGCAGATGCGAGGCAACGCGCACTGCAAAGCAAAAAAAACCCGGCAGAAGCCGGGTTTTTATCGGGTCAGGCGGTGGAACTTATTTGATTCCGAGTACCTGGCGGCCCTGTACAAAAGTCACATCCACCGGAATATTGGCATCCGCCAGACGGTCGAGATCCTTCTGCAGCTGCGCATCGATCACACCCTTGGTTGTGATCAGCTGCTTGGCGCGGGCGTAGTCGCCGTCGCCCTGAATGGTCAGGATCAGGCGCGACAGGTCGGTCATGGCCTGCTGCATCTTGTCGAAGTTGACGCGGTACAGGCCGGTGTCCGGATCGCGGCTGAAGGCGCCTTCGTCTTCAAAGAAGTTGAAGCGCACCATATTGGCGGTACCGTGGGCGTCCGCGGCGCCGAAGCGCACACTGCGGAAAATACTGGCGAGGAAGGTGACGTAGTTGTCCATCAGCGTGCTGTCGCTCAGCTCACCCTTCTCGTGCAGTTTGGTGACCATGTACAGGCCGAGGATATCCGCCTTGCCCTCTTCCAGGGCCGAGGCATTTTCCTTCAGCACCTGGCGTACATTGGCGCCGTCGGTAATGGTCTTCTTGATGCCCAGGCCGTGCGCCACTTCGTGGAACATGGTGTTCTGGAAGAAGGCCGGGAAGGTGATGTTCTTGCGCTGGTCTTCGGCGATCAGCACATTGCTGATCGGCACCAGGATCTTGTCGAACTTGGCGCGCATGGCGTTTTTCAGCTGCAGGCGACGGGTACCCTTGGCCAGCTGCACCTCTTCATCGTTGGGCAGGTTGATGGCGATGGTCTTGCCACCGGCATTGGCATTGCCCGCATAGAACAGCACGTCGTAGGCGTTCAGGTCGGAATCGGTTCCGGGCTTCTCGGCCTTGTACTTGTCGTCTACCGGCAAACCGCGCTGCAGTTCCGGCAGGAAGGCGGCGAACTTGGCCAGTTTGTCACTCCAGGCCTTGTCTTTCAGCAGCACATAGGCCTCGTAGGCAGTGCGGTAGCCGAACAGCTGGTCTTCGTAGTTCTCGATCGGGCCGATGACCACATCGATCGGGTTGTTCTTCATATCCATCCAGGCCATATCGCTGGGACGGAAGTCGTCGCTGGTCAGCGCGTCGGCGCGCAGATTCAGGTAACCGGCAAACTCCTTGTCATCGGCCAGCTTGGCGGCCTCGCGCAGCAGGCCGGCGGCTTTTTGCAGCTCGTCCTTGTAGGCGTTGTGGTAGGGCACCAGCTTCAGCTTGCCGTCCTGGTCGCGGCGCACCAGCGAGTAGAGGCCATCTTTACCCGGCTGCTTCCAGGCTTCGAACTCGGCCTTGGTCATGTCTTCCGGGTAGAACTGCGCACCCAGCGGCTTGGCACCGTAGCCTTCAATAAACGGCTCGTTGTCGTTGAGGCGGTCCCAGGGGCCGTAGTTGATTTCGGCGTATTTACGCTTGGCGCTGTCGTCGATGCTGGACAGCAGCTCCTCGGCCGGACCGAAGGATTGCAGCCAGAACAGGCGATCCATGATTTTGCTGGCATCGATCAGCTTGCCCAGCATCTGGCGCTGGTTGTCCGACAGATTGCTGAGGTCGGCACTGAGTTCGACCGGTGCATAGATAGCAAAACGGCTCTCGCTCTCTTTCGCGGCCGCCGGTTGCTCCGCAGCCGGTGCTTGCGCCGCCGGAGCCGGGGCCGCTTCGGGTGCCGGTTGCTGTTCATCGCGCTGGGAACAGCCGCTCACCAGGGCAATCGCAAGCAGCGCAGCGGCAATTTTCGCCGGTTTAAATTTAGTCATAGGGGGATCTGCCTATCGTTATGTCTCTATCGGGCGCCACATTAGTCCGGCGCCGGGGATTTATCAAGACACACGCTACCGGCTTCCAGTCACGGGCAGAATCGCTACGGGCCACTCATGGTACAGAACTCGTTTAGAAACCGGGGGACCTACCGTAGGGGCGGACCTTGTGTCCGCTCGAACCAGAGTGCCGGTAGCGACACGGGCGAACACAAGGTTCGCCCCTACCGAATGCGCCCGATGGATCTATAAACGACAGTGCGTCAGTGCCTCGCAAGCACTGCCATTGGCCAGATCCTCACTATCTGTTCTGTAGGGGCGGCCGCCCCTACGGATCCAGACTGGAGGTCTAACTGACTGACGAGCCTTCGGCGGCATTGACGCACCGCCCTCAGGCCTGAGGGTGCGGTCAGACAGCCGCCGGCTGTCGTTCCTGCTGTTGCAGCCGCCACAGTGCCGCATAGTGACCATCGGCGGCCAGCAGCTCGGCGTGGCTGCCGCGCTCGACAATCTCGCCCTGATCCAGCACCAGGATCACATCCGCATCCACCACGGTGGACAACCGGTGGGCGATCACCAGCGTGGTCTGCTCGCGGGCGATGTCGCGCAGCGCCGCCAGAATACCCTGCTCGGAGCGGCTGTCGAGGGACGAGGTGGCCTCGTCGAACACCATGATCGGCGGGTGCTTGAGCAGCGCGCGGGCGATGGCCACGCGCTGCTTCTCGCCGCCGGAAAGTTTCAGGCCACGCTCGCCGACCATCGTGTGTACCCCCTCCGGCAACTGGGCGATAAAATCCGCCAGCTGCGCGTGGCGAATCGCGTCCATCGCCTCCGCGTCGCTGGCATCGACACGCCCGTAGCGGACGTTCTCGAGGATCGACTGGTTGAACAGCACCGTATCCTGCGGTACCACACCGATCGCGCGGCGCAGGGATTGCTGGTCGACGGTGCGGATATCCTGGCCGTCGATCAGGATGCGCCCGGCGGTGGCGTCGTAGAAGCGGAACAGCAGTTTGAAGATGGTGGACTTGCCGGCGCCGCTGGCGCCGACCAGAGCCACCTTCTGGCGCGGCGCCACGGTAAAGCTGACGCCCTTGAGGATCTCCCGATCGGCCCGGTAGCCAAAATGCACCGCCTCGAATTCAATGCGACCGCTGGTTACCGCCAGCTCGACGGCGCCGTCGCTGTCGCGCACCGCCGGTGACACCGCGAGCAGGGAGAACATCTTTTCGATATTGGCCAGTGCGCCTTTCATTTCCCGGTAGACAAACCCGAGGAAATTCAGCGGAATAAAGATCTGCATCATAAAGGCGTTGATCAGCACAAAGTCGCCGATTGTCATACTGCCGGCGGCGACACGGCTCGCCGCCAGGATCATCGCACCGCACATGGCGCTGGCGATGATCAGCGCCTGGCCGGCGTTGAGGCCGAACAGCGACAGGCGGTTGCGCCGCCGGGCCTGTTCCCAGAACGCCAGTTCGTGGTCGTAGTGGCTGGCCTCATGGCCCTCGTTGCCGAAATACTTGACCGTTTCATAGTTCAGCAGGCTGTCCACCGCGCGGCTGCTGCTCTGCGATTCCGCCTGGTTCAGTTCCCGTACAAAGTGGGTGCGCCATTCGGTCGCCACCACCGAAAAGCCGATGTAGACCACTACCGCCCCCAGTACCACCAGGGCAAAGGCGGCGCTGTAGTTCCACCACAGCAGCCCCGCCACCAGCGCGATCTCCACCAGCGTGGGCACGATATTGAACACCATGAAGCGCATCAGGAAACCGATACCGGAGTTGCCGCGCTCGATGTCTCTCGACAGGCCACCGGTACGGCGGTTCAGGTGGAAATCCAGGTCGAGCCGGTGCAGGTGGCGGAACACTTCCAGTCCGACGCGGCGCTGCGCGCGCTCGGTAACGCGCCCGAATACGGTATCGCGCAGCTCGCCAAACAGCACGCTGGAAAAGCGCACGGCGCCGTAGGCCAGCAGCAGGCCCAGTGGCAGCGCCACCGCCGCCGCGGCACCGCCGCTGCTGTCCAGTGCGTCGACGATATGCTTGAGAATAAACGGCAGCCCCACCCCGGCCAGCTTGGCACCCACCAGGCACAGCAGCGCGAACAGGACCGCGCGCTTGAATTCCAGCAGGTAGGGGAACAGGGTTTTCAGCGCGCCCCAGTGCACATCTTCCAGGGCAACGGCGGATTTGGGTCTGGGCATACGGCGGCTCGGTGGTAATTCGGTTTGAAAAGGCGACGCTGATTATAGCGGCGCACCGCGGGCGCCGCGATCGGGGAAGTGGCGAATGGGGCGCGCCCGGACGGGCTCTATTCGTTCAACTCAGGGCCCGCAGCGGCACATCGCCGCGATGCTCGATGGAGGCACCGAGAATCCTGATCAGGAATTCCGACAGGATGCCCGCGGTAAAGCCCCAGATTTCGTATTCATCAAACTGGTAGGCGGGCAGGTAGATGGCACGCTGGTCGATGGTAATGCGGTCGGTGCGGATGCGCGGGTCATCGAGGAAAAACGACAGTGGCACGCGGAAGATCGCATCCAGCTCTCCGGGGTTCGGAGTCAGGGCGATATCCGGCGGGATCACCCCCAGCCACGGCGTCACGCACACCTGCCAGCGGGTGGTACGCGGCCACAGCGGGCCGAGCACGCGCACCTGTTCCGGCGGCAGGTCGATTTCCTCGTGCGCCTCGCGCAGGGCGGTGTACTCCAGCGAGGGATCGGTGTCATCCCAGCGGCCGCCGGGCAGTGACACCTCGCCGGAATGCGTGGACAGGTTGGCCGAGCGCTTGGTCAGCACCACATGCGGATCCGGCTCATCGGTCAGCGCCAGCAGCACCGCGGCGTGGCCGTGCAGATCCGGACCACTCGGGACCTTCGCCTGCAACTCGCCGCGCATGCGGGAAATTTTCTCTTCAATTCTTTCGAGCGTGGAATCCTGTCTCAAATTGCACCGTTTGCGCTGAGTCAATATTTACCATCATAACCAATCCCGCCCCGTAAATGGATGTGGCGACGCGGGCCGGTTCCCGGTCACCCCGCGTCGCCCTTGTCCAGCGGGGTATGGCCGCCCTTGATCTTTTCGCGCATCCCCTGCATCAGCCCGTAATACACCGGCACCAGCAGCGTGGCGAACAGGCAGGCGGCAAGCATGCCGCCGAAAACCGCGAGACCGAGCGATATCCGACTGACCGCGCCGGCACCGGTGGCCACCAGCAGCGGGATCACCCCGAGCACGAACGACAGCGCCGTCATGACCACGGCGCGAAAGCGCAGGCGCGTGGCGTTCACGGCGGCCTCGGCAATGGATTTGCCGCTGTCGCGTTCCACCGAGGCGAACTCGGTAATAAGGATGGCACTTTTGGCCGCCATGCCGATCAGCAACACCAGGCCGATCTGGGTGTACAGATTGTTGTCCGAGCCGGCCACCTTGACCGCCAGCAGCCCGCCGGCGAGTGCGATGGGCACACACAGGATGACCGCCAGCGGAATACTCCAGCTCTCGTACTGGGCCACCAGGAACAGGTACACAAACACCACCGCCAGGCTGAACAGGATCGGGGCCATATTGCCGGAGCTGATTTCCTGCAGGCTGGTGCCGGTCCACTCGTAGCCATAGCCGTCCGGCAGTTGCGCCGCCAACCGCTGCATGGTGTTCATCGCCTGCCCGCTGGAATAGCCCGGCGCGGCCGCGCCGTTGATGGTGACGCTGTTGTAGAGGTTGTAGCGCTCGATGGTCTGTGGCGCCACGATCGGCGTGATCTCCGCTACGGAGGTGATCGGCACCAGCCCGCCACTCTTGGCGCGCACATAGAAGCCGGCCAGATCCTCTTCCTTGTCGCGGAAGCGGGCGTCCGCCTGCACCATGACCCGGAACACCTTGCCGTACAGGTTGAAGTCATTGACGTAATAACCGCCCAACAGCGTCTGCAGCGTGGAGTAGACATCGACCAGCGGCACGCCGAGATTGTGCGCCTTGTCCTTGTCCACGGTGAGCTCGAGCTGCGGCGTCGTGGCCTGGTAGCTGGTGAAGGCGCGAGCGATTTCCGGGCTCTGGTTGGCGGCGCCGAGCAGGTCGTACATCACCTGCGCCAGCTCGGTAGTACTGCGCCCCTGCAGGTCCTCGAGAATAAATTCAAAGCCCCCCACGCTGCCGATACCCGGTAGCGGCGGCATCGCGAACGCCATCACCTGGGCACCGGGAATCGCCGCCACCTTCTGCTGCACCCGCCGCATGATCGCGAACTGGCTGTCCGCCCGATCCGGCCGCTCGTCCCAGGGCTTCAACACCGCGAACATCATCGCCGCGTTGGAGGCGGCGCTGCTGGCCAGCATGTTGTAACCGGGCACGCCCACCACATGGGCCACGCCTTTTTCCTGCAACAGGATATCGGTCACCTTGTTCACCACCGGCCCGGTGCGCTCGAGTGAGGCGCCGTCCGGCAGCTGCACATGCAGCATAAAGGTGCCCTGGTCCTCATCCGGAATAAAGCCGGTGGGCGTACTGGTAAACAGCCAGTAACAGAGCGCGAACAGACCGAAGATGCTGGCGATGCCGATCAGTGGGCGGCGGACGCAAAACCCCACCAAATGCATGTAAAAGCCGGTGGCGCCATGCAGCGCGCGGTTGAACAGACCGAACAGGCCGCCGCGCCCGCTGGACGCGGTGTCAGCGTTTTTTGTCTTTTCGCCCGGCTCCGCCTTGAGCATGGTGGCGCACAGTGCCGGGCTCAGGGTCAGCGCATTGATCGATGAGATCAGCACCGCCACGGAAATGGTAATCGCAAACTGCTGGTACATCTTGCCGGTAAGCCCCGGCATCAGCATCACCGGCACAAACACCGCCATCAGCACCAGGGTCGTGACGATGACCGGGCCGGTCACCTCGCGCATGGATTCCAGCGCCGCGGCCTTGGGGGCCAGCCCCTCGCCGATCAGGCGCTGGGTGTTTTCCACCACGATAATGCCGTCGTCGACGACGATACCGATGGCGAGAATCAGCGCAAACAACGTGATGGTATTGATCGTCATCCCCAGTGCCAGCATCAGCGCGAAGGTTCCGATCAGCGAGACGGGGATGGCAATGGCCGGTATCAGTGTCGAGCGCCAGTCCTGCAGGAACACGTATACCACGATGATCACCAGCACCAGCGCTATCAGCAGCGTCACCACCACCTCCTGTACCGATGCCTCGACAAACAGGGTGGTATCGTACAGGGCCTCGGCTTGCAGGCCTTCGGGGAAGCGCTGCGATAGCTGCGCCAGCTTGGCCTTGATGCCAGCGGCAACATCGATGGCGTTGGCATCCGGCAGCTGGTAAATACCGATCACCGCCGAGGGTTTGTTGTCCAACAGACCGTACGAAGCGTAGGACTGGCCACCGAGTTCCACCCGCGCCACATCCTTGATCTTGACCATGCCGCCATCGGGCCGCGCGCGCAGGTTGATCTCGCCGAACTGCTCCGGTGTCACCAGGCGCCCCTGGGCGATGATGTTGTACTGGAACTGCTGCTGCTTGGAGATCGGCGGCGCGCCCAGCTGGCCCGCGGCCACCTGTAAGTTCTGCGCCTGGACCGCTGCCACCACATCCTGGGCAGTGACATCCAGCGCCGCCATGCGGTCCGGGTTCAACCAGATGCGCATCGAATAATTGCGCGCGCCGAAAATCGTCACGTTGCTGACGCCGGGTACCCGCGCCAGTTCGTCTTTCAGGTAGATCTCGGCGTAATTGGCCAGAAACAAGTCGTCGAACTTTTTGTCGTCGCCGAACAGGTTAACCACCAGCAACAGGGTGCTGGTCTGCTTGGTGACATTGACGCCGCTGCGCTTGACGTCTTCTGGCAGCGACGACATGGCCTGCTGCACCCGGTTCTGCACATTCACCTGGGCGATATCGCCGTCGATACCGGAATCGAACGTCACCGTCAGGCTGTAGGAACCGTCGTTGCCACTGGTGGAGGACATATAGGCCATGCCCTCGACACCGTTGACCTGACTCTCGATCGGTACCGCCACACTGTCGCGCACCACGGCGGCACTGGCGCCGGCATAGCTCGCCTTCACGTTGATGGTGGCCGGGGTGATATCCGGGAACTGCGATACCGGCAGCAACGGCAGCGACAGCACCCCCGCCAGGGTGATCACGATCGAGATCACGAAAGCGAAGCGCGGCCGCCGGATACAGAAGGCGCTGATCATGAGTTGCGGCGGGCGGTGCTATTTACTCTCATCGTAATCGCGCCGCCTCCCCTCGTCGTTCTCCATTCGGCCGCCTTCACCGCGCCTCTGCGGCGTTGCCGCTCCCTCTGGAGACAACTCCACGCCACTGCCGGGCGGCGGCTGGGGCACTTTGCGCGCGTCGTAGGGATTGTGCGGCGCGTTCTGCGGGGTGACCGGCTTGTCCGCCACCACCCGCTGCAGGCCATTGACGATTACCGTCTCACCGGCCTTGATGCCCTCGGTGACCGCCCACAGCTCGCCCTCGCGCTGCCCCAGCTTCAGGTAGCGTTTTTTCGCCACATTGCCCTCGCCCACCACGTAGACATAGCGCCCCTGCATGTCTTCCATCACCGCTTGCTGCGGCACCAGCGGCTTGACCGATTCGCGGCCCCCGAACACGCTGATCGACACCCGTGCAAACTGCCCCTGCACCAGCAGCTGATCCGGATTCGGGAAGCGCGCGCGCACGTCTACCGAGCCGGTGGCCGGATCAATCTGGTTGTCGACGAATACGATGGTGCCGCGGTAGGGATAGAATTTGCCGTCCGGCTGCTCGATGCGGATATCGCGCCGCTGTGGCGCCGTGCCCGCCTGGCGGCGCCGCTCGGCCTCCACCTGCACGGCGAACAGGCGGTCCTGCGGCACCTGAAACAGCACGTAGATGGGATCCATGCTGACGATCGTCGTCAGCGGCTCGGACTCCGGCCCCACCAGCGAACCCTCGGTATACTGGCTGCGGCCGATACGCCCGACGAGCGGCGCGTAGATTTCGGTGTAGGACAGGTTGAGGTTGGCGGTTTCCACATCCGCCTGCTTTGCCTCCACCTGGGACTGCGCCTCCTCAAAATTGCCGGTGAGTTCATCCATCTGCACTTGGCTGATGGCACCGGTTTTTACCAGCTGGCGTCCGCGCCGGTAATTGCGTTCCGCCACCCGCAGCGCCGAGCGCGCCTGGGACAGGGTGGCGCGCTGGTTTTCCAGCGCAGCGATAAACGGTTTGGGGTCGATTTCGTACAGCAGCTGATCCTTCTGCACCATCTCCCCCTCGGTAAAATGGCGGCTCTGGATATAGCCCTGCACCCGCGGGCGCACCTTGTACTCATCGGTGGCCTCCACCCGGCCCACATATTCAAAGCGCGGAATCACCGGCTGTTCGCGCACGGTCAACACTTCCACCGGCGGTGGTGGCGGCGCTTTCTGCGCCTGCTTTCCGCCGGAACAGGCGCCCAGGGTGCAGATCAACAGGCATAACAACAAAAAACGCGCCATGAAAATCCAACCATTGCCCGTGAAACACCATCACTCTATTCACTATAGGCGGTGAGATTTTGTTCCGGCGCGGGCTGCTGACGACGGCGGGGAGCGCGCGTATACTGGCGCCATGAAATACTGCAGTCACTGCGGCAGCGATGCCGTCAGCTTTTCCATCCCCGAAGGCGACGACCGCCCCCGCCACCTGTGCGGCAGCTGTGGCGCCATTCACTACATCAATCCGCGCGTTATTGTCGGGGTGCTGCCCTACCTCGGTGACAGGGTTCTGCTGTGCAAGCGGGCAATAGAGCCGCGCCTGGGCCTGTGGACCCTGCCCGCCGGCTTTATGGAGAACGGCGAGACCAGTGAGCAAGGCGCGCTGCGGGAGTCGTGGGAGGAAGCGCGGGCCAATATCCGCGTCGACGATCTGTACTGCGTCTACGATATTCCACATATCAACCAGGTGTACCTGATCTACCGCGGCGAGCTGCTCGACCAGGGCCATGGTCCCGGGCCCGAGTCTCTGGAAGTTGAGCTGTTCAGCGAAGCGGAAATCCCCTGGCAGGAGATTGCCTTCCCGATCATGAGCGAGGCGCTGGTGCACTATTGGGCCGACCGCAAAACAGGCCAGTACCCGCTGCACCGCGGGGTGATTCAGCGCAAGCTGTAAGCTATCGCCGTGAAGTGATTTGACTGCCCCTGGCTTGGGCGAACACAGGGTTCGCCCCTACAGATCCTGTTGCGTAGTCAAAACTCACTGAGTCACTGACGGAACCCGTTTGGCACTGAAGCTGTGCGAACCACTAAAATATTTCCGTAGGGGCGAACCTTGTGTTCGCCCGCGCGGGCTGCAGGCGCACCCAGCACCATTAACCGCAGCGCTCGTCCAACCGCCACAGGTCAAACGCCGGCTCCTCGTACGGGTGCGCGCTACGCAGCGCTACCAGCACCGCATCCACCAGGTTGTCGGCGCAGACCATTTCCACCCGGTATTCCTCCACCTGTTCTACGGTGCCCGCCTGGCCGATAAACGGCTGGCTGCCGTCCAGCGGTCGGAACTGGCCCTGCCCTTTCACCTGCCAGCAGCAGCAATCGTAGTCGCCGATACGACCGGCCCCGGCGGCAAACAGCGCCTGCTTGACCGTTTCGACATGGGTTGCCGGGATGTAGATACAGAGTTTGTACATGCTTTTCCGTTCGCTTGAATCATTGCGCTGGAGGTTAGTCGGTACCGGTAGAGACCAGGGCGAACACATAAGATAAAAACGTTTGGTGCTTACGAAGCGCTGTAGGCGCGGTAAATATCTAAATTCCCAATACTGGATCCGTAGGGGCGAACCTTGTGTTCGCCCACACCGCAGCTGGCACCGAACTGAATCATCAGTACAGCAGCGTCATCAGCTTGCGCTGGTACTGGGTCGCCAGCGGGTCGCCGGCGCCGAGGCTCTTGACCATATCCAGGTAGGCCTGTTTGGCGGCGCCGTCAGCGAAGTTGAGGTCGTTGCGCAGGATGTTCAGCAGCAGGTCCAGCGCCTCCTGGTGGCGGTGGTTCTGGCTGTATTGCACGGCCAGTTCCATCGCGGACTTGTAGTCGTCCGGGTTCTGTTCCACTGCCTGCTGCAGCGCCTGGATCTCCGGCGAGTCGGCAGCCTGTTGCTTCAGTTCCAGCTGCGACATCAGCTGCTGGTAATCGCTGTCCTGATCCGCCAGCAGAATCTTGCCGAGCACCGTTTCCGCTTCCTGCACCCGGTTCTGCTCCAGCAGTACCGCCGCCAGCTGCTTGGCGAAGTCCGGCTGCTCGCCAGATTCGGTATAGGCCTGGCGCAGCAGCGGCAGTGCCTCGTCCAGCTTGCCCTCGGCCACCAGGGCTTTGCCCTGCTCAAGTTTCTGGTCCCAGGGCTTGGGCAGGTACTTGTCCAGCATCTCGCGGATCTGCTTCTCCGGCTGCGCGCCGGCGAAGCCATCCACCGGCTGGCCGTCTTTCAGTACCATCACCGTGGGCAGGCTGCGCACACCCAGCTGCCCCGCCAACATCTGCTCGGTGTCGGCGTTGACCTTGGCCAGCAGGAACTGGCCGGCGTATTCGCCGGCCAGCTTTTCCAGTACCGGCATCAGCTGCTTGCACGGTTCACACCAGTCGGCCCAGAAATCCACCACTACCGGGCGCTTCATCGATTCCTCGATCAGCACCTGCTGGGCGTTCTCCGCCGTTACATCGACAATATATTCGTTCACAACTGCTCCTGATTCTGAAAACTATCGATAAACCTGTTCACTACCGTAGGCCAGCTCCAGCGCCTCGCGCTCCACTTTGCGCAGGCCTTTTACCACCAGCCCATAAGAGCGGTCCATCATCCGTTCGATCTCGTAATCCGGCACACTGCCGTCCAGCAACACGGTATTCCAGTGCTTCTTATTCATATGATAACCGGGTAACACGCCGGTGAAGATATCCCGCAGCGCCTGGGCCTCGTCGGGGTTGCACTTGAGATTGGTGCGCGCCGCGCCATTTTCAACGGAAAGAGTGGCAAACATCTTGCCCTTCACCTTGAACACTGCCACCTGCGGGCCGAACGGAAAGTCCTCGACCGCTTCCGGCCGGGACAACAGATAGGCCCTCGCTGCCCGCTCGTCCATTGCCACTTGCCCCTTGATTCGTCCCTGTCAGCCGGGGGATGGAAACACAAACCCGGCGGCTTTGCACCCGCCGGGCTGCTCCGCTGCCGGGCCGCGCTACAGCAGTCGACCCATCTGCCGCAGCGCATCGCCGAGCAGCGCCTGCGGTTTGTCGACCATTGTCACCGAGCGCCAGCCAACCACACCATCCGGTCGCACCAGGCTGGCCCCGCTCGAAGTGACACCGAATGCAGCCTCGAAGCCCAGGTCGCCGTCGACGTGTATATCCTCGCCCACCAGTAGTGTGTCGATCGGCAGGCCCAGATCCCGGCTCACATCCCGCGCCGCTTCGATCCAGTGGCGGTCGGCCGAGATCAGGGTGAAATTGCGGGTAAACAGATCCACGCTGGAGATCCGCTCGCCACCGCGGCGAATCCATAAATGGGGCGCGCGCACGCCCGGCTGACCGGCCCAGTCCAGGGGATGTGCGGCCGCCGGCAGGTCCGCCCCGGCGCCGACGATCGACGTCGAGCGCAGCAGTTGACCCAGCTCCATCGCCGCATCGCTGTACAGGGGTTCGCTGTCCGCCACCCCGGCGCCGAAGCGGGCGTAATCCGGACGCGCGAAGGTCTGCTGGTGGCGCAACCAGCCGATCGGCTGGCGTTCCTCGTTGTAGGTGTCGAGCAGCGCCGGCGCGGCGCAGCCGTTGACCACCAGTTGCAGCTTCCACGCCAGGTTGTAGGCATCATCGATTCCGGTGTTTGCGCCGAAGCCGCCGCGGGTGGGCGGCAACTGGTGCGCGGCATCGCCGGCGAGAAACACGCGCCCTTCGGCGTAGCGTTCGGCCACCAGGCCCGCCATCTGCCAGCGCCCGCTGGTGAGGATTTCGAAGTCCATATCCGCGCCCAGTGCTCGGCGAATCGCGCTGCACAGCTCTGCCTCGCTGCGCTCGCGATCATCCTTGAACATCAGCACCCAGCGGCCGTCGTGATAGGTTGTCAGGAAAGCGGAAAAGTCTGTCTGCTCGATTTCAAACTGCTGATAGCCGCGCCGCAGGAACTCGTCCGCCTGCGCACAGCGAAACAGAACACTGCGTAGTGTCTGTATCTCACCGCGACCTTGCCGGCGTATCCCCAGCCGCTCGCGCACACTGCTGCCGGCACCATCGGCGGCGATCATATAGGCCGCGCGGATCTGGTACTGGCGGCCGGTGAGCCGTTCGCGTAGTTGCGCGACCACGCCGCCCTCGTCCTGGTGAAAATCCACCAGTTCCACACCCAGCTGCAGCTCCGAACCCAGCTCCGTCGCCCGCGCGCGCAGCAGTGGCTCCAGCGTGTCCTGGGCGATGGCCGCGCCCCGACACGGCGACAAGGTTTCCGCCGAGCGGGCGCCGGCGGCAGACTCGGGTGTCCAGTGGGTCTCCTCGATCCAGTGGCCGGCGAGGCTCTCAACGCGCAGTCGCCGCAGGCGGGCATGTGACTCAATCTGCGGAATACGATCGGCCAGCCCCACGGCGCGAAAAAATTCCATCGTGTGTTCGGTGTAGCCCACGGCGCGCGGGTGCGGCGAACTGCCGGGATATTTATCCACCACTACATTTTTTACGCCCCGCCAGGAGAGAAACACAGAGGCGGAAAGTCCCACCAGACTGCCGCCAATAATCAGTACCGGTACTCGTTGCATGATAATTTGTCCTCGAAATAACGTGCCGGGAGCACAGTTGAGGACGCGCGAATTCCGCCGTATACGACAGGGGTAACAGAAGAGACTACCGCAGAGTGTAACCACCGACGAGAAGACGCACGTCGCCTTCTGTCGTGGTCCGCGGCCAATTGACTGGAAAGTATTGGCTGGAATTAAATGCTGCACGGGGTGCGAAGCACTGACCGGGGCTCACCAAACCGGTCCACCTTTTTCGACTGCCGGCAGGATAGCACGGCGGCCGCGGGGCGCCAACAACGCCGCCGCGCTCCGACCGGGTTCAGAAAAAGTGCCGGCCAATCAGAATACCCGGCCAATAAGAATACTATGTCGCCCGCCCACTGGGAGTATTCAAGCGGGCAACACGATCGTCAATCTACCCGATTACCAGTCCAGAGACGACGGCAACCGCGGCGACGACAGCAGCTTGCTGAAACGCTGCCAGCGCTGGTCGCTGTCAGCATTCCCCTGCTCCACATAGTTCGCCACCAGCTGCTTGCCCCAGTTGTAGTTGATGACGTAAGCACCGTAGGTATCGACAAAGCGCAGCCGTTGTTTGGCTTTTTCCGGGCTCATTACCGTGTATTTCTGGAACAGCTCGACAACCTTGTCCGCGTCGATTTCACCATCGATATACTGGCGCGCAATCTCATTGCCGGCAAAACTGAGTTTTTCAATGAGGGCCAGTACGCGATCGTATTTTTCCGCCTCGGCCGGATCCAGCCCGGCCAGCGGGTAGAGCACGGTTTTTTCAAATTCGGCTTTTTCCTGCCCGGGAAACGCCAGTTCGATACCGTAGTTGGCACTGCCTTCGGCGATCAGTGACTGGGGGCTGAACAGCGGGTAGACGCTGTATTCGATCCAGCCGCGCTGGTCGACCAGATTGTTCTCCAGCAGCGTATTGTAGGTGTGGTGGCCCGGATAGCCCTCGTGGCAGCCGAGGTCGATGGCGCGGTCGATCATGATCGGCAGTTCGGTATTGACCTGGATCAGGCTCTGCGCATGGCCCTGGTACCAGTTGTAGCCGCTCCACGGTTTATCGGTGACGTATTCCAGCTTGAAATTCTCGTCGGCCGGCAACTGGATATGCTGTTTGGTCCGTTCGCGGCAGGCATCGATGGCGGCGGTGAAAACGGCATCCAGCTTGTCCGCGGGAATTTCAAACTGCTGGCGGAACGCCTGTACGCGCAGGTGCAACGGTTTGTCACCGGGCAGCAGCTTGTCCAGTTCCGCCAGCACCGGTTCGAATTCCGCATAGTGTTGCTTTGGCGGGCGAGTATCGTAAAGCAGCTCGGCCTCCTGCTCGAAACTGGGCTTACTCTTGCCGGCGAGGCTTTCCGCATGCGCCACTACCGAGCGCAGCTGGGTTTTCAGATAGTGCTGGCGCAGGGTTTCCAGGTCGCCCGCCGGTTGAATCCGTTCCGGTAGCTGTTGGAGTAATGCTTTCGCGCGCGTCGCGATCTGTGCCGGCGTGGCATTGCTGGCAGCAGCCTTGTCCTTCAGCGCCTGGGGGCCGTAGTAGGCATCGACATAGGTTTTGTCGTGGTTGCCGAGTTCCAGCACCAGCATTACATAGTTGCGCGCCAGTTGATCCATATCCAGCTCCTCGGCGGATTTCGCCGCAGACGACGCAGACTTCTCTACCGGGGTCGCCGGCGCGGGTTCAGACTTTTTGCCGCAGCCGCCGAGTGCCAGTAGCAGCACGGCCAGCGGCACCAGTTTGCGTGACAGCGTGAGAGATTTCATGGCAATTCCTGTTGTTATGATTATCCGTCGATCGCTGCGGGGTCGCGCGGCACCGGCGGCACCACCCGTAACTCCGCAGGCAACAGCAGTGCGCAATGCGCATTGCTGTTAACCCGTCCATTAAAGACTGCCGGGTTAACTCTGCGACAACTGTACCTCAGCGGGCTCCCTACCGCATCCCGCAAGACCGCATTCAGAAACGGTCGGCGGACGCCGACTGCCAGTCGTGCGCATATTCCGGTGGTACTTCGCCGCCAAGGAACTGGCCCGGCTGCACCAGCGGGTAGATCTCGGCACAGCTCCGCGCGGCACCGTCTGGCGCGCGGCGATAAATCAGTTCCGGCGACAGCTGGTCCGGATGCGAGCAGCCCAGCGCCCCGGTCAGGCTCAGGAAGGTATCGAGAGTGCCGCGGTGGAAATTGCGCACCCGCTCCCCTTTGGCCATGACATCCACCGCGCGGGTGCGGTGTGGATCCATGGTGGTAATGCCGGTGGGGCATTTGTTGGTGTGGCAACGCCGCGCCTGGATACAGCCGATCGCGAACATAAACGGCCGCGCAGCGTTGCAGGCGTTGGCGCCGAGCGCGTGCTTGATCACCATATCGAAGCCCATGGCCACCTTGCCGCTGGCGATTATGCGCAGATCGTCGCGCACCCCGCTGCCGACCAGCGCATTGTGCACGAACGGCAGCGCGTCGTTGATGTAGCTGCCCAGCCGATCAGAAAACTCGATTGGCGCCGCACCGGTGCCGCCTTCGGCACCATCCACGGTGATAAAGTCCGGGCGGATCCCGCTCTCGTGCATCGCCTTGCAGATCCCCAGGAATTCGTCGCGACGCCCGAGGCACAACTTGAAACCGACCGGCTTGCCGCCGGCGAGCTCGCGCACCCGCGCCACAAACTGCAGCAACCCGATCGGTGAGTCGAACTCCGTATGCGTGGGCGGGGACAGGCAATCCACCCCCATATCGATATCGCGAATACGGGCGATTTCTTCGGTAATCTTGGCCGCCGGCAGCAGACCGCCATGCGAGGGTTTGGCCCCCTGGGACAGCTTGATCTCGATCATCTTCACCTGATCGTGCGCCGCCTTTTCGGCAAACTCGCCGGCATCGAAACGCCCGTTCTTCGTGCGGCAGCCGAAATAGGCGGTCCCCAGCTCCCAGATAACATCCGCGCCGTATTCCAGGTGATAGGGGCTTAGCCCGCCCTCACCGGTATTGTGGGCAAAGCCGCCAAGGGCGGCGCCGCGGTTCAACGCGCGAATGGCATTGGCAGATAGGGAGCCAAAGCTCATCGCCGAGATATTCAGGCGCGACGCAAGGTAGGGGTGCTGGCACTGCGGCCCGCCGAAGGTAACCCGCTCGGCGGCGGAATCGACCTCCTTCACCGCCAGCGAGTGTCGGGCAAATTCGAAACCGCTGGATTCCAGTTCCTGCACCGTACCGAAAGCGGCCGTATCCGGCCGGCCATCGGCGCGGGCATCGACGATATCCCGCTGCTCGCGGTCGAATGGCCTGCCGCTGGTCTCCGATTCAAAAAAATACTGGCGCAGCTCCGGCCGCACAAATTCCAGCAGG